>JAIRXX010000178.1 GCA_031268065.1 Propionibacteriaceae bacterium | reverse complement strand
TGCGGTCGCAGACGCCAAGCAGTTCGGGCAGTTCGGAAGAAATGACGATGACCGCTTTGCCCGCGCTGACCATTTCATTGATGAGAACGTAGATCTCATATTTGGCGCCGACGTCGATGCCTCGGGTGGGTTCGTCCAAGATCAAGATTTGCGGATCGGTGAACAGCCATTTGCTCAGCACGACCTTTTGCTGGTTTCCGCCAGACAGCTTCCCCACCGGATGCAAAACGGAGGGTGTCTTTATGCGCAAGTTGTCCCGATGTTTCTCAGCGACACGCAGTTCTTCATGGGAGTTGATCCAACCCAGCTTGGTCAGGCGAGACAAGCCCGCCGCGCTGATATTCACCCGGACATCTTCAATCAAGTTCAGGCCGTAACGTTTGCGGTCTTCGGTGGCGTAGGCCATGCCTGCCGCTATCGCATCCGACACAGTGCGGAGTTGGCGCTGTTTGCCATGCAGATACAGCTGGCCAGATACGAAGCGGCCATAGGATTTTCCGAAAAGGCTCATCGCCAATTCGGTTCGCCCAGCGCCCATAAGGCCAGCGATGCCAACCACTTCGCCCGCCCGAACAGAAAATGACACATGGTCTACGATCACTCTTCCAGCCTGTGTCGGATGGTTCACGGTCCATTCCTGTACGCGCATAATCTCTTCGCCGACGGTGGACGAACGCGCTGGGTAGCGGTTGTCGAGTTCGCGGCCAACCATGTCACGAATGATTCGGTCCAACGTCGCCGTAGGGTCGCTCATCTCAAGCGTCTCGATGGTCTTGCCGTCGCGGATTACCGTGGTGCGATCCGCGATCTCGGTTATCTCTGACAATTTGTGCGAGATCATGATGCAAGTGATCCCCAGGTCTCGCAGGCGTCGGATCAAAGCGAGCAGGTGTTCGGAGTCGCTGTCGTTCAAAGCCGCAGTCGGCTCGTCCAAGATCAACAGCTTGACATCCTTATAGAGAGCTTTGGCGATCTCGACAAGCTGCTGTTTGCCAACCCCGATTTGGCTGATGCGCGTGGTGGGGTTCTCTGCCAACCCCACCCGCCGCATCAATTCCTCCGCTTCCGCGTTGGTTCGATTCCAGTCGATCAGGCCCAGTTTCCCTTTTCGCTCATTGTGGAGAAATATGTTCTCCGCGACTGAGAGATGTGGGACCAAGGCCAGCTCTTGGTGGATGATCACGATGCCCAGCCGCTCAGAATCGCTGATTGAGCGGAAAGACACCGGTTTGGCGTCGAAGATGATCTCGCCGTGGTAGCTACCGTGCGGATGCACGCCAGAGAGAACTTTCATCAGCGTTGACTTCCCGGCTCCGTTCTCCCCGCAAATGGCGTGGATTTCACCACGCCGCACTGCGAAGTTAACGTCTTCCAAGGCTTTCACCCCAGGAAAAGTCTTAGTGATAGAACGCATCTCAAGGATGTTGTCAGCCACGGCGAGTCACCTTCTTCGTTTTTAGGGTTTGCCGGTTAACTGGCGACGCCCGCGTCAACCTCGGCCTGAGTGAAGTAACCCGAGTCGATCAACAAAGGCTTGATGTCCTCTTTGTAGACGGTATCAATCTCCAGCAGGTATGACGGTATGACTTTCACGCCGTTGTCGTAGGTGTCGGTGTTGTTCGCCGTTGGCTCCTGTCCGGCCAGATAGGCCTTGGCGGCGACGACTGCCTGGTCGGCGAGTTTGCGGGTGTCTTTGAAGATCGTAGAGGACTGCACGCCATCGTTGATCAGTTTGACCGAAGCGACTTCGGCGTCTTGGCCGGTGACGATGGGCAGGCCTTCGGCGATTGTCTTCCCGTAAGCGGGCTGCAGGGCGGTGATGATGCCGCGAGAAATGCCGTCAAACGGGCTGAGCACGCCGTCCAACTTTTCCTTGCCGCCGTTGTAGGTGGAGGTTAGCAAGTCTTCCATCCGCTTCTGGGCGCCTTCTTGCGACCAGCGCATGATGGCGACTTTCTCAAATTCGGTCTGGCCCGACTTAACGACCAGGGTTCCGTCATCGAAGAATGGCTTCAGCGTGTCCATCGCGCCGTTGAAGAAGAAGCCAGCGTTGTTGTCGTCGGGAGACCCGGCGAATACCTCAATGGTGAGTCCCTTCTTGGCGTCGGCTTTTCTGGCGCCGTCCTTCTCGGTGATTCCAAGGCCGTTGAGCAGCGCGTTGGCTTGGGCGACACCGACCTTGTAATTGTCGAAAGTCACATAGAAGTCGACATTGGGGCTGTTGCGGATCAAGCGGTCGTAGGCAATCACTTTGATGCCCTTGTCGGCAGCTGATTGAAGCTGCGATGTGAGCGCGGTGCCGTCGATGGAGGCGATGATGAGCAGCTTCTCACCTTGGGTGATCATCTGATCGATTTGCTGGGTTTGGGTCGGGATGTCGTCGTTGGCGAATTGCAGATCGACTTTGTAACCTGCTGCCTCCAGGCCTGTTTTGACCGCTTCGCCGTCAGCGATCCAACGCTCCGAAGTCTGGGTTGGCATCGCAACTCCGATGGTGACATCGCCGGGCGCGTCACCGCCGGAGGGAGTCGATGCGCCGCCTCCGCCTGCGCCGCCGCCTCCGCACGCGGAAAGGCTTAAGGCTAGCGCTATGCCTGCGATCACGGTCAAGGCTTGCTTGAACTTCATTAAGTTCCTCCTTTGAGAAGAGAGTTGGGCCTAGGCGATCCGCCCTGCCCTGTCGTCCGCTTTCCGCGACTAGGAGCCACTTCTGTGTGAACGCTCACATCATAATGGGAACGTTCACACGGTTGTCAAGCCGATCCGATCACCGTTTGATAACAATGCCGCTGGGCTATGTCTGGCTCAGTGCTTGGCCGCTGTTGATTCCCGAACCAGCAAGTCGGGCACTACGCGGTGCGGGGGTGGTTGTTTTCCGGCGAGCAGGTCGATCATCATTTCGATGCATAGTTCGCCTAGGGCGCTGAAATCTTGGTTTACGGTGGTTAGCGGGGGAGCGAAATTATCCGAGCCGATGCTGTTGTCGAAGCCCACCAGGGATACGTCCTGCGGCACTCGGATGCCAGCTTCGGCGAAGGCGCGGAGCGTTCCCAGCGCCATCTGGTCGTTGCCGACGAAGATCGCGGTCGGCAAACTCGCCTTGCTGTTGGCTATGCGCTTGCCGATCTCATAGCCAGACGTCGGGTACCAGTCCCCGATTGCGGAGGGGCCAGGCGGCAGTCCAGCGCTGGCTAGCTCTTCTCGCCAGGCGTCGGCCCGTTCCACTGCTTGAAATTCTCCCGATGGCCCGGCGATATGGCCAATCTCACGGTGACCCAGCTTGATCAGGTGGCGCATTGCTTTGCCAGCCCCAACGCGCTGGTCGATGTCGATGCTGGGCAACCCCAACGATGTGGCGTCGCCGCTGGTCGCCAACACCATCGGGAGGTGCCCAGCCACTGATGCCGTCGCGTCCAAGGTGGCTTGGTTCGGTGCGATCACGACTGCGCCTTCCGCCCCTTGGTCGAGGAAGTGGCGCAATGCCGCGTCCATCTCTGCCTCGGTGTGGCTGCGCAGGAAGGTCACGCTCACCCAATACCCGGCTCGGCGGGCGGCTTGGTCGATTCCGAGCAGCGCTCCCGAAGGACCGAAGAGCTGCGCGTTGGTCACAGCGACACCCAGCACGTTGGACCGTTTCGAGGCCAAGGAACGGGCGGCTGCGTTACGGCGGT
>JAIRXX010000163.1 GCA_031268065.1 Propionibacteriaceae bacterium | reverse complement strand
GATTGGCGCAGAGCTGCATATTGAGACTGTGCTGACGCCCGCTGCACCGGCCCAGGAACGGCCCAACGCTCCAGCCGAGGTCGCGCCCGTCCCGCAGCCGTCGCCAGCGGCGGCGGATGCCCGCAGTAAAATCCAGCCCACCCGGACTCCCGGCTCCCCGGTCGAGGTGGACCCGGCAGCGGAACCCAGCCGAGATGACGAGACTCTGCCCGACACCGAAGATGTCGCTGAATTGCTGATTTCCCAGCTGGACGCGACTCTCATCGAAAACACTGACGAAGGGGAACTTTCATGACGGCCAACGATCCGATTGGCGCCGGCTTGGGCGGTTTCGATCCGTCCACTTTCGATTTCCAAGGCATCCTCGCCCAAGCCCAGTCGTTGCAAAGCCAGTTTGAGCGTGGCCAAGCGGAGTTGGCGGCCCGCGATATAGTCGGCAGTTCTGGAGGCGGTCTGATTGAGGCGACGGTGAGCGGGACTGGGGAATTGAAGGCGTTGAGCATTTCCCCACAAGCTTGTGATCCAGACGACACCCAGCTGCTCGCTGATCTGATCGTCGCGGCGATTCGGGACGCTAATTCGAGGGCGGCACGGGTGGCAGAAGCCACGCTGCCGCCGATGCCTGGTTTTTAACTGCTAGTGGAAGGTGAGTGGTGTACGAGGGTCCGATTCAGACTCTGATCGACGAATTGGGAAGGCTGCCCGGTGTGGGGCCGAAGGGCGCGCAGCGAATCGCTTTCTACATCTTGGAGTCCGACAAGGCTGACGTGGAGAGGCTGGCTGGCGCTTTGCGCGAAGTGGTGGAGAAAGCCCGTTTCTGTTCGATCTGTTTCAATGTCAGCGAGGATGAGACCTGCCGCATCTGCGGCGATCCCAGGCGTGATCTAAGCGCGATTTGCGTCGTGCAAGAGTCCAAAGATGTGATGGCGATTGAGCGGACCAGAGAGTTCCGGGGCCGCTACCATGTGCTGGGCGGGGCGATCAGCCCGATTGACGGCATCGGGCCGAACGATCTGCGCATCCGCGAGTTGGTGCAGCGCTTGGGGGACACCGCCGTCAAAGAGGTGATCCTGGCCACCAACCCCAATCTGGAGGGGGACGCGACCGCCGCCTATCTGTCGCGTTTGCTTGAACCTATCGACGTCATCGTCTCGCGGCTAGCCAGCGGTTTGCCGGTGGGCGGCGATTTGGAATACGCCGACGAAGTCACCCTTGGCCGCGCTTTCGCTGGCCGCCGCCGTCTCAGCGCTGGGATCGCGCAATGACAGTCCGGCTGATCGCCACCGATCTGGACAACACCTTGCTGACCAGCGCCAAGCAGGTGACTGAGCGCACCTTCTCCGCCATCCACGCCGCGCACAGCGCCGGATTGGTAATCGTCGCCGCCACTGGCCGGTATTTGGCATCGCTTCCCCAGCCGTTGCTGGCCGCAGAGATAGATTACGGCGTAATCAGCAATGGCTCACTGGGCTACGACTTCGCCCGACGTGAGATTTTATTCGTGGAATTGCTCGACCAGGCGACCCAGGCCCTGCTGGTGGAGGTGCTGTCGGCGCGTTTTCCGGGCATTATTTTCGGCACGGGGCGAGGTGCTGGCGAAATCTTTTACACCGACCAGTCCTATATCGACATGATGTTGGAACGGGAGCGGCTGCATGATCGGCGTGAATTCGTCTTCGCTGACGTGGCGACCATTATCAGCGAGCCGACGATCAAACTGATTGCCCGGCATCCAAGCATTCACCCCGACGTATTGCTGTCGTATTTGAATAACTGTGGGCTGGGCGGTTTCCATGCTTCCACCAGCGGTGCGCCTTTCGTGGAGATAGCGGCGGCTGGGGTGACCAAAGCCACCGGGCTGGCCCGAATCTGCGAAATGCTCGGCATCGGGCAAAGTGAGGTGATCGCAGTTGGCGATGCGAAAAACGATGTGGAGATGCTGCGCTGGGCCGGGGTGGGTGTCGCGGTGGAGAATGCCGTGCCCGAAGCCGGGGCAGCCGCCGATTTCTTCATCCCGCCCAGCGATGAGGACGGGTTGGCGCAATTCATCGAGTCGCTGCTGGGACAGCTTGCGAGCTGAGGACGACGCGCAGCCGGGGCTGGCTTGCGGCGTTTGGAGCCGCGCGCGCAACCTGCGCTAAGATAGCCCGGTGCTCGCAAGGCATTGATGGGGCTATCACCCCGGAGTTGCCGGAAGAACAGCCCCTGGGCTCACTAGAACCGGCGGCGGGCGCGGAACGAGAGGGACACCTGCTCAAACAAGCGGGCCTGTCGGCTTCTGGCCGCAGGCGTTGCGGCGCAGCTGCGATGTGTCCAAGGAGGGTGGTACCGCGGGCTTGTGGCCCGTCCCTTCGTCAAGAGTGGAGACGAAGGAAGCGAAATGACCGTTCCTGCTGGCAAGCCAATGTACAACGCCGTTCCGACGATGCTCGACCTTCCGGCGATGGAACGTGAAATCATCGCCTATTGGGCGGCGAACGACACTTTCGCAAAGTCGCTGGAGCGCACCGACAGCGGTGCGCCCTGGACTTTCTACGAAGGACCGCCCACGGCGAATGGGATGCCAGGCACCCATCACATCGAAGCGCGGGTGTTCAAAGACGTTTTCCCGCGCTTCAAAACGATGCAGGGTTTCCACGTTGAGCGCAAAGCCGGCTGGGACTGCCACGGATTGCCGGTCGAGCTGGCCGTCGAACGGGAATTGGGTTTCAACGGCAAACCAGACATCGAAAAGTACGGCGTGGAGCAATTCAACGCCAAGTGCCGGGAGTCGGTGAGCCGCCATGTAGATGAATTCGTGGAGCTGACCACCCGGATGGGCTATTGGGTGAACTTCGACGAGGCGTATTGGACGATGAATCCATCCTTCGTCGAGTCAGTTTGGTGGGCGTTGAAACAGATTCACTCCAAAGGGCTGCTGGTGGAGGATTACCGCGTCGCCCCGTATTGCCCGCGCTGTGGCACCACGCTCAGCGACCACGAATTGGCCCAAGGCTATGAAGACGTCACCGATCCGTCGGTCTATGTGCGCTTTCCGCTGGTGAGCGGCCCGCTGGAGGGCAAGGCTGATTTGCTGGTCTGGACGACGACGACATGGACCTTGGTCTCCAACACCGCCGTGGCGGTCCATCCCGACGTTGAATATGTGGTGGCGAGCAAGGACGCGCAGACGTTGGTGATCGCCCTGCCGCTGGCCGAGAAAGTGCTTGGCGAAGGTTGGCGGCTGGGCCGGACTTTCACCGGGCGCGAAATGGAATTGTGGAAATACCGCCGCCCCTTCGAGCTGGTCGATTTCCCAGACGTTGTTGGCGGCACCCATTACATCGTTTTGGCTGAATATGTGACCACCGAGGACGGCACCGGGCTGGTACACCAGTCTCCGGCGTTCGGCGCGGACGACATGGAGGTGTGCCGCAGCTACGGGTTGCCGCTGGTCAACCCGATCCTGCCCAATGGCACTTTCCGCCCCGAGGTGCCGTTGGTGGGAGGGCAATTCTTCAAGACGGCGGATGGCGCCTTGGTGGCCGACCTCACCCAGCGCGGCCTGCTTTTCCGCCTGCTGCCGTATAAGCACTCCTATCCGCATTGCTGGCGGTGCCACACCACGCTGATCTACTATGCGCAACCCTCCTGGTATGTGCGCACCACAGCGGTGAAGGATGACCTGCTCCGGGAGAACGCCAACACCCGCTGGTATCCGGAACACATCAAATGGGGCCGCTACGGCGATTGGCTGAACAACAACATTGACTGGGCGCTGTCCCGCAGCCGCTATTGGGGCACTCCGCTGCCGATCTGGCGCTGTGCGGAAGACCACCAAATTTGCGTCGGCTCGCGGGCTGAATTGGGCAAGTTGGCTGGCCTGGATTTGGCCGAGTTGGATCCGCACCGTCCCTTCGTGGACGAGGTGGTTTTCGCCTGCCCGAAGTGCGGCAAGCAGTCCAAACGAGTCCCCGAAGTGATTGACGCCTGGTTCGACTCCGGCTCGATGCCGTTCGGGCAATGGGGATATCCGCAGCTGCCCGGCTCCAAGGAAGATTTTGAACGCTCTTACCCGGCGGATTTCATTTGCGAGGCAATCGACCAGACCCGAGGCTGGTTCTACTCGCTGATGGCGGTGGGGACGCTGGTTTTCGGCGAATCTTCC
>JAIRXX010000088.1 GCA_031268065.1 Propionibacteriaceae bacterium | reverse complement strand
GGCTTGACGTCACTTGGCGGGGTGACCCCGGCGCTGAAGCGAATCTTGCACCTGGCGCCGATGGCGAGTTCTGCGTTGTCAAAGGCCATAAACGCCTCGGCAACCGATGAGAACGCCCGCCCGGAGCCTGGCCCTTCATTCTCCAAAGTGAGGAAATAGTGGCCGATGATCATGTCCTGGGTGGGCATGGTCACCGGGCGCCCGTCCGCAGGCTTGAGGATGTTGTTCGTGGACAGCATCAGAATGCGGGCCTCCGCCTGCGCCTCGGCGCTCAGCGGCAGGTGGACCGCCATCTGGTCGCCGTCAAAGTCGGCGTTGAAAGCGGTGCAGACCAAGGGGTGAATCTGGATGGCCTTGCCCTCGATCAACTGCGGCTCAAACGCCTGGATGCCCAGCCGGTGCAGCGTGGGGGCGCGGTTGAGCAGCACCGGATGCTCCGAGATGACCTCTTCCAAGACATCCCAAACCACCGGGCGCTGCCGTTCGACCATCCGCTTGGCGGATTTGATGTTCTGCGCCAGATTGAGATCGTCCAGCCGCTTCATCACGAATGGCTTGAACAATTCCAACGCCATCGCCTTCGGCAGCCCGCATTGGTGCAGCTTCAGCTGCGGCCCGACCACGATCACCGAACGGCCCGAATAGTCCACCCGCTTGCCGAGCAAGTTCTGCCGGAACCGGCCCTGCTTGCCCTTGAGCATGTCGGAAATAGACTTCAACGGGCGGTTGCCCGGCCCGGTCACCGGACGGCCGCGGCGGCCATTGTCGAACAGCGAGTCCACAGCCTCCTGCAGCATCCGCTTCTCGTTGTTGACGATGATTTCCGGAGCGCCCAGATCGAGCAGCCGCTTGAGCCGGTTGTTGCGGTTGATGACCCGGCGATACAGGTCGTTCAAGTCAGAGGTGGCGAAACGCCCGCCGTCCAACTGCACCATCGGGCGCAGGTCGGGCGGAATCACCGGCACGGCGTCGAGCACCATGCCGAGCGGCGAATTCGTGGTGTTGAGGAAGGCGGAGACCACCTTGAGCCGCTTGAGCGCCCTGGTCTTCTTCTGCCCCTTGCCCGTCTGAATCACATCGCGCAGCGACTCCGACTCGGCTTCCAGATCGAAAGTGGCCAGGCGCTTTTTGATCGCCTCGGCGCCCATATAGCCCTCGAAATACCTGCCAAAGCGCTCTTTCATCGCCCGGTAGAGGATTTCGTCGCCTTCAAGATCCTGCAATTTGAGCGTCTTGAAACGATTCCAAACCGCTTCCAGCCGATCCAATTCCTTGGCGGCGCGATCCCTGATCTGCTTGACTTCCCGATCACTGGCTTCGCTGATCCGCTTCTTCGGAGACTTCGACCCCTCAGCTTCGTGCTGGGCCAACTCCTCCTCCTGCCTGGTCAGCCGAGCCTCAATATCGGCGTCGCGGCGCTGCTCTATCTGCTTGCGCTCCACCTGCACCTTGGCCTCCAAGGAAGGCAAATCGCGGTGGCGGGCCTCATCGTCCACATGGGTGATCATGTAGGCCGCGAAGTAGATGACTTTCTCCAAATCCTTCGGAGCGATGTCAAGCAGATAGCCCAAGCGGGACGGCACACCCTTGAAATACCAAATATGGGTCACCGGGGCGGCCAATTCGATATGCCCCATCCGCTCGCGGCGCACGTTGGAACGGGTTACCTCAACCCCGCAGCGCTCGCAGATGATGCCCTTGAAGCGGACCCGCTTGTACTTGCCGCAGTAGCATTCCCAATCCCGGGTGGGACCGAAAATCTTCTCGCAGAACAGTCCGTCGCGCTCTGGCTTGAGCGTGCGGTAATCGATCGTTTCCGGCTTCTTCACCTCGCCGTGGCTCCACTCGCGGATTTGTTCCGCGGTGGCCAGACCGATACGCAGTTCGTCGTAGAAATTGACGTCTAGCACGTTGTTTCTTTCTCCTACCTTTTCTACCTACATCAACCCGCTGAACAGGTCAGGGCAGGGATGAGTCGCCGTTTAGACTGCGCCCGAATGACTGGGACGAATCCACTCCCGGGCGCCGGGACAGATCAATCTCGAATTCTTCGCTGGCCCGGTAGTCGTCCTCTGAATCGCGGAGTTCGACCACGCTGCCGTCGGAGGACAAAACCTCCACATTCAAGCAGAGCGACTTCATCTCCTTGACCAGCACCTTGAAGGATTCCGGAATGCCAGGCTCGGGGATGTTCTCGCCCTTGACGATGGCCTCGTAGACCTTGACCCTTCCGGGCACGTCGTCGGACTTGATGGTGAGCAATTCCTGCAGCGCCCAAGCGGCGCCATAGGCCTCCAACGCCCACACTTCCATCTCGCCGAAGCGCTGGCCGCCGAATTGCGCCTTGCCGCCCAACGGCTGCTGGGTGATCATCGAGTACGGCCCCGTCGAACGGGCGTGAATCTTGTCATCGACCAAGTGGTGCAGCTTCAGCATGTAGATATAGCCGACGCCAACCTTCTGCGGATACGGCTCGCCGGAGCGGCCATCGTAGAGTGTCGCCTTGCCGCCCTCGTTGACGAGGTTGAGCCCGTCGCGCTGCGGCAGTCCGTTCTTCAACAGCCCGGCAATCTCATCTTCGTTGGCGCCGTCAAAGACCGGTGTCGCCACTCGCGCCCCGCCTTCAACTCGGGTCAGGCCAACGTCTTTGAGCCGCTTGGCCCACGGCTCGTCCACCGTCTTGATGTCCCAACCGGCATGGGCGATCCAACCCAGATGGGTTTCAAGCACCTGGCCGACGTTCATCCGGGAGGGGACGCCGAGCGGATTCAGCACGATGTCCACCGGGGTGCCATCTTCCATGAAGGGCATGTCTTCGACTGGGAGAATCTTGGAGATGACGCCTTTGTTGCCATGCCGCCCGGCCAGCTTGTCGCCGTCGGATATCTTGCGCTTCTGCGCCACATAGACCCGGACCAGCTGGTTGACCCCCGGCGGCAATTCGTCGCCGTCCTCGCGGTCGAACACCCGCACGCCGATCACCGTGCCGGTCTCGCCGTGGGGAACCTTCATCGAAGTGTCCCGCACCTCGCGGGCCTTCTCACCGAAGATTGCCCGCAGCAGGCGCTCCTCCGGGGTCAGCTCGGTCTCGCCCTTCGGGGTGACCTTCCCGACCAGGATGTCTCCAGTGCCGACTTCGGCCCCGATCCGGATGATGCCGCGCTCGTCCAAATCGGCGAGCATTTCCTCACCGATGTTGGGAATGTCGCGGGTGATTTCCTCCGGGCCGAGCTTGGTGTCGCGGGCGTCAATCTCGTGTTCCTCGATGTGGATCGAAGTGAGAATGTCCTCCTGCACCAGCCTTTGCGAAATGATGATCGCGTCTTCGTAGTTGTGGCCCTCCCAGGGCATGAAAGCCACCAGCAGGTTGCGGCCCAGCGCCATTTCGCCCCGGTCGGTGCAAGCGCCGTCAGCCAGGGGCTGCCCGACTTCCACCCGGTCCCCCGCCGCGACCAGCGGGCGCTGGTTTATGCAGGTGGCTTGGTTGGAGCGGGCGAATTTGGCCAGCCGGTACGAGGTGTATGTGCCGTCGTCATTGCTCACGTCGATGATGTCGGCGCTCACCGAGGTGATGACGCCAGCCTTGGCGGCGATGGTCACGTCTCCGGCGTCCACCGCGCCACGGTATTCCATGCCGGTGCCAACGTAGGGGGATTCGTTCTGGATCAACGGGACGGCCTGGCGCTGCATGTTGGCGCCCATCAGGGCGCGGGATGCGTCGTCGTGCTCCAGGAAGGGGATCAGCGCCGTGGCCACCGAGACCATCTGCCGGGCCGAGACGTCCATGTACTGCACCTGCTCGCCGGGAACGGTGTCAACGTCGCCATGCTTGATCCGGACCAAAACCCGGTCTTCGACGAATTTGCCGTCCTCGCCAATCTTCGCATTGGCCTGGGCGATGACATAGCGGTCTTCCTCATCAGCGGTGAGGTAGTCGATCTGGTCGGTCACCACGCCGCCGACCACCTTGCGGTAGGGCGTCTCGATGAAACCGAAGGCATTCACCCTGGCGAAGGACGCCAGCGAGCCGATCAGGCCGATATTTGGCCCTTCTGGGGTCTCAATTGGGCACATCCGGCCATAGTGGGAGGGGTGTACGTCGCGGACCTCCATGCCGGCGCGGTCGCGGGACAGGCCGCCCGGACCCAACGCCGAGAGCCGGCGCTTGTGGGTGAGCCCAGCCACCGGATTGGTCTGGTCCATGAATTGCGAAAGCTGGGAGGTGCCGAAGAATTCCTTCAACGCCGCCGAAACCGGCCTGATGTTGATCAGGGTCTGCGGGGTGATCGCCTCGATGTCCTGCGTCGTCATCCGGTCGCGCACCGTGCGCTCCAAACGGCCCAGGCCGATCCGCAACTGGTTCTGGATCAATTCGCCCACCGTGCGCAGCCTGCGGTTGCCGAAGTGGTCGATGTCGTCGGTCTCCACCGGACGGCCATCCAATTCGGTCTTGCCCTCGTGCAGGGCGACGATGTACCTGATCGCGGACACGATGTCGTCGATGGTCAGCACCTGGGTGTCAAAGGGCAGCTTCAGGCCGAGCTTCTTGTTGATCTTGTAGCGGCCAACCTTGGCCAGGTCGTAGCGCTTGGGGTTGAAGTAGTAGTTCTCCAGCATCGTCTGCGCAGCGTCGCGGGTGGGCGGCTCGCCGGGACGCAGTTTGCGGTAGATGTCGAGCAGTGCGTCGTCGGTGCCCTGGGTGTGGTCCTTCTCCAAGGTGAGCCGCATCGATTCCGAATCGCCGAATTCAGCGAGAATCTGCTCGGTGGTCCAGCCCAGCGCCTTCAGCAGCACCGTCACGTTCTGCTTGCGCTTGCGGTCAAGCCGCACGCCAACCATGTCGCGCTTGTCGATCTCGAACTCCAGCCAGGCACCTCGGCTGGGGATCATCTTGCAGGTGAAGATGTCCCGGTCGGAGGTCTTGTCCGGCACCTGCTCGAAGTAGACGCCGGGAGAGCGCACCAACTGGCTCACCACGACACGCTCAGTGCCGTTGATGATGAAGGTGCCCTTCTCGGTCATCAGCGGGAAATCACCCATGAACACCGTCTGGGACTTAATCTCACCGGTGTCGTTGTTCATGAACTCAGCGGTTACGAAGAGCGGCGCGGAGTAGGTTACGTCGCGGTCCTTGCACTCCTCCACGGTGTGCTTCGGCTCCTCGAAGCGAT
>JAIRXX010000078.1 GCA_031268065.1 Propionibacteriaceae bacterium | reverse complement strand
GAAGATGGCGATTGACACTCTAGAGCGAGAATAGCGACAACGGAGCGAGGATTGCCGACACGCTCGTCGCTCAATACGCCGTGTGTTCCTCACTGGTGCGTTTGCTGTGGCGGTTGGGGCTCTCTCACTGCGGCTGGGAGGGGGGCTGCCATCTCTGGTCTGAATCTGGGTAGGGCTGCGTCGGGTAGGGCTGCGTCGAATCGGGCGGAAGCTGATAGTGCTGCGTCGGGGCGGGCGGCGGATCGAAGAACTGCTGCAGCGGGGAATCCGGCGCGGGATAGGGCTGGGTCGGCGCATTCGCTGGCCCGCCATAGGACTGCGGGGCGTAGGGCTGAGTCGGATAGGGCTGGGTCGGATAGGGCTGGGTCGGAGTATTCGCCTGCCCGCCGTAGGGTTGCGGGGCATATTGCGGTGGATACGCGGGCGGGGGCGCAGGTAGGCGTTTCTTGCTCCGCACCGCACGGACGGCGAGCACGGCCACCAGGGCGGCGACTAGGACAGCGCCCAGCGCGATGCCACCGATAAGCAGCCAATTCGGCCCAGCGCCAGCCGCGTCTGACGGGCCTGGAGCGGAGGGCCGCGTAGCCTTGCCGGGGGCAGGCGACGCCTCGTCGGAGGGGGTATCCCGACCGCTGGCGATCAAATCGCCGCCGCTGGTTAACACCTTGGGATCGGTCCAGGCAACGGTGTTCGCGCCCTGCAACTCGGCACCCTGGTTGTAATCGACCACTTCGCCAGGGAAGCTCACCCGGATGGCGAAATCGGTGTAAACATCACCGATGCTCTCCACATCTATTTCATTGCCGACTTGATTGGTCAGCTCAGCGGTGGAGAAGCGGAAGGTGTAAACGCCGTCCTCGTGGGTTAACACCACGCCATCGGCGCTGGATCCGCCCACCTCTCCAGTGACGCTGAGCCGGCAGGCAATATATTTATCGTCTGAGATGTCCGAGAAGGTCCCCTCGCCGCCGCCCGCGCCCGTACACAGAGTGTCGGCGGTCACCCCCATCGTTTCAGCGGCGTCGCGCTCCACCCCTATGACGATGTTAAGCTGCACGCTCTCGTCGGCGGAGATGACAACATCCATCTCGAATCTCACGCAGCCCGCCAGCACCAGCAGCAGCGGAAGCAAGCTCAACGCGAACAGCCTTCTCGCTCTCATCGGGCGTCTCCTTCAAGTTTCGGGGATCAAATTCGGGGGTCAAAGCTAGCTGGAAAAGCGCCGCCAGCGGCAGCCGCCATTCAAGCCGCCCTCCATCCTAACAACGGCACAACAACGCCGGGCTGAAACTTGGGGAATACGGCTGCCCGCAAGCAGACCGGCATCCCCCACCGCCGAGCGCGATTACCAAGCTCTGCAAGCCGCCCCCAACGGTCGCGTCGAAACCTCGTCCTCCAACTCGTCCATGCTCGCGGCCATCGCGGCTTCGCTGGGCAACTATGTCGGACCCATTCAAAATGAGGGGAGAAATGAGGGGAGAAATGAAGGGAGGCGGAAGCAAACCCAACGCGAACAGCCTGCTCGCTCCAATCAGGCGCCTCCATCAACTTCGGGGGCCAAATCCTGACCAGGCAAGCACAGCCAGCGGCGGCTCTAGCTGTGGAAGGGATATACTTAGCGCTGTTCAAGTGCCTCGTTTCTGGTGGCACTCCCCCGCGAAGAAGCCATAGTGAGTAATTTGGTTGCCGGTTCGAGTGACAAACGGGGGGAAGGTATACCTCTTTTCGCCTCGCTCAAAATCCGCAACTACCAACTCTTTTTCTGGGGTGGCTTCCTGTCCAACATCGGGGGGTGGATGGCCCGGATCGCCCAAGACTGGCTGGTGCTGACCATCCTCACCGACTACTCGTCCACCGCTCTGGGCGTCACCACGGCTTTGCAATTCCTGCCCGCGCTGGTGCTGGTGCCTTGGACGGGCACCGCCGCCGACCGCTTCGACAAGCGGAAGCTGCTGGTGGTCACCCAGGCCGGGATGCTGGCCACCGGACTCGTGCTGGCAGTGCTGGCCTGGACCCAGACCGCCACGACCTGGCATGTGTACCTGCTGGCATTCCTATCCGGCATTGCCGGGGCATTCGACACTCCGGCCCGCCAAGCCTTCGCGCCGGAGATGGTGCCCAAACGGCTCATTCCAAACGCGGTCGGGCTGAACACCACCTCTTTCCACGCCGCCCGGCTGATCGGCCCGGCTGTGGCTGGCGTCAGCATCGCCTGGTGGGGAGTCGCCCCGGCCCTGCTGGTGAACGCGCTCAGCTTCGCCCCGGTGATAGTCGCCCTGCTGCTGATGAATCCCGACGAATTGGCCATCTCGCCGTCCGCCAACAAGCCCGGTGCGATCATGGAGGGCCTGCGCTATGTGAAACGCCGCTCCGACATCATCGTCTTGATGTTCATCGTATTCATGCTCGGCACCTTCGGACTCAATTTCCAGGTCGTCAACGCGCTGATGGCCACGGTGACTTTCAACGTCGGCGCGGACGATTTCGGCTTCCTCAGCTCGATCATGGCTGTCGGCTCACTGGCGGCGGGGCTGTGGGCGGCGAAACGCACCCGGCTGCGGCTGCGGCTGATCCTATTCGGCATGGCCGGGTTCGGGGTGATGATGAGCGTGCTCACCTTCTCTCCAAACATTGAGTTCTACGCGGTCATCCTCGCCCCGGTGGGCTTCACCTCGCTTACGGTGATGACAGCGGCCAACGCTTCAGTGCAGCTCGCCGTTGAGCCGGAAATGCGCGGCCGGGTGATGGCTCTCTACATGGCGATCTTCCTGGGCGGGACTCCCATCGGCGCTCCACTCATCGGCTGGGTCGGGGACGCCTTTGGCCCACGTTGGACGATAGCCATCGGCGCCTTCTCCGCACTGCTGACCGTGGCCGTGGTGGTGTTATACGCGGTTTGGCGGAATGGCTGGGAGTGGCCTGGACACACCCACGATGACGACGACATCGTGCCGCAACCACCCGAAGACCTGCGCTGACGCCCTTCGACGTAGAAAAATTATGAAACCGTCCAACCAGTGAGACGGAATTGGGCGCGACAGCGCTGACAACGACCAGGAATCAAACTCCAGAGACGCCGATCAGCGAATGGTAAGCCCGGCGGATGTGGCGCTCAGTCTGCGCGACAGCCTCGGCGCAGTCGCCTGCCGCCACCGCGTCGCGGATGGCTTGATGCTCATCGATCAGGCTGAGCCGGAACGACTGCCAATCCTCCATCTGGATGGAAGCCTCCCGAATCGGGTCTTTGACCGCCTCGCGGATCGCCACCGTCAGATCGGCCACCAGCGAATTGCTGCCCGCCCGCGCGATCAGCACATGGAAGTCCGTGTCCAGGGAGTTGAACGACTCAATCTGGTCGTCATGGTGCATCGCCCGCAGAATCTTGTCCAGCTCCGCGACCATCTCCGAATCCACGTTTTTAGCCGCCGCCCAGACGGATGCCCGCTCCAAAGCGATCCGAGTCTCGGTCAAATCGGTGATCCCCTGCCCCGCCACAGCGAGATGCAGCCGGAAAATTCTGGCCAGCGCGTCGTCTTGGGCAGAGACCAACCTCGTCCCACCGCCGCGACCGGCGCTGGCTGCGATCAAGCCCTGGGTGGACAACACCCGCATAGCTTCTCGCACCGCCGGCCGCCCGACGTTGAGCAACGCCGCCAAATCTCGCTCAGGCGGAAGCAGCTCCCCATTGCGGTAGCGGCCATCTAATATGCCAGCCTCTATATAGCGCAGCACAAGCTCGTAAGCCCGCACTTCACCGTCGGCAGCATCATGCATTGATCCCAACAGTGCCTCCCACTGTGGAATTCTGCCCCAGGTTCTTGACGAACCGCAAGATCGACCTTAGTTTATTCTTATGGTCTGACCAAAAAAGTTCAGACCGTAGCTGCTCCAGTCTTGGCGAGGATGCCAAGTTGATATTGAAAGGGGTAATGGCTTTGCCTGTACCGGCCAAGGGTCTGCGAGTCGCCCTGTTTGCGACCTGCATCAATGACCTGATGTTTCCCTCCACCCCCAAGGCGGTGGTCAAGCTGCTCGAAAGGTTGGGCTGCATCGTGGATTTCCCCACGGAGCAGACCTGCTGCGGGCAGATGTTCACCAACACGGGATATTTTGACGCCGGCCTCGCGTCGGTAAAGACCTATGTGAAGGCCTTCGAGCCGTACGAGTACATCGTCGGCCCGTCCGGGTCTTGCGTGGGCGCCATTCGCCACCAGTCAGTGATGCTCGCTGAGAAAGCTGGCGACACGGCACTGGCCGCCAAGGCCGCCAAATGCGTCGAACACAGCTACGACTTGAGTGAATTCCTGGTGGACGTCCTCGGACTCGTAGACGTCGGCGCGTTCTTCCCGCACAAAGTCACCTACCATCCGACCTGCCACTCCACCCGGATCGCAAAAGTCGGCGAGCGCCCGTACCAGCTGTTGAGAGCGGTTCGCGGGCTGGACCTGATCGAGTTGCCGGACGCCAGCACCTGTTGCGGCTTCGGCGGCACCTTCTCGATCAAGAACCCGGAGGTTTCCGCTGCAATGGCCGCTGACAAGGCCCGCAACGTAGTCTCCACCGGCGCGGAATACGTCGTCACCGGCGACAACGCCTGCCTGATGAACATCGGCGGCGTGCTGCACCGCAACAACACCGGAGTGAGGCCAATCCACTTGGCCGAGATTCTGGCCCACCAGGAAGGAGACGCGGCATGACGATCAACCTGTCCATCTCACCCCGCCGCACTCCGGCGCCACCGCCCGGAACGATCGGCATCGGCCAGCCTGAGCCAGTGGCTTCTCCCGCTTTCCGGGAAAACGCCAAGCGGCAGCTGCAGAACACCCAGATGCGCAAAAACCTGCGCCACGCCACCACGACGATTCGCAACAAGCGGTTGCTGCGCGTTGCCGAGGTGCCCAACTGGGAAGAGGTGCGCTCCGCCGGGGCCGCGCTGAAAGACCGGATTGGCCGCCATCTGGACAAGTATCTGGCCCAGGCTGAGGAAAACCTCACCAAGGCCGGGGCGCACGTCCACTGGGCGCGCGACGCCGAAGAGGCCAACCGGATCATCACCGGGATCGTCAAGTCCAAGGGCGTTGACGAAGTGGTGAAGATCAAGTCGATGGTCACCCAGGAAATCGAGATGAACGAGGCCCTGGAAGCAGCTGGGATCGCCGCTTGGGAAACTGACTTGGCCGAACTGATCGTCCAACTCGGACACGACCGCCCCTCGCACATCCTGGTCCCGGCCATTCACCGCAACCGTGAAGAAGTCCGCGAAATCTTCAACAAGGAGATGGGCCAGTACGGCACACCGCCACCGGACAAAATGTCTAACGATCCGCCAATTCTGGCGGGTGCCGCCCGGCGCCACCTGCGGGAGAAGTTCTTGCGGGCAAAGGTGGGCATCTCCGGCTCCAATATGGTCATCTGCGACACCGGCACGGTTTGCATCGTGGAGTCCGAAGGCAATGGCCGGATGTGCCTGACCCTGCCGGAGACGCTGATCTCGGTGGTCGGCGTCGAGAAGGTCATCCCGACCTTCGACGATCTGGAAGTCTTCATGAAGCTGCTGCCGCGCTCATCTACGGCGGAGCGGATGAACCCCTACACCTCGATGTGGACTGGCACCACCGACGGCGACGGCCCGCAGGAATTGCATGTGGTATTCGTGGACAATGGCCGGACGAACGCCCTGGCCGACCCGGAGGGACGCTCCGCGCTGCGCTGCATCCGCTGCTCTGCCTGCATGAATATCTGCCCGATCTTCGAGCGGGTGGGCGGGCACGCCTACGGATCGGTCTATCCCGGCCCGATCGGGATCATCCTCACCCCGCAAATGCGCGGCATCAACTCGGCCATCGACAAGTCGCTGCCCTATGCGTCAACTCTGTGCTGCGCCTGCGCCGACGCCTGCCCGGTGAAGATTCCAATCCCGGACATCATCGTGCATCTGCGCAACAAGATCGCCGACAAGAAGAAGCACGACATGCATCCCCACTTGGAGCCAACGGTGATGGTGCCGGTCAACTGGATGTTCAACTCGGCCAAGCATTTCGAGTTCGTCCAGAAGGCGGTGTCGTTCGCGGCAGGCACGGCGTTGAAGAACACCGATTACCTCGGCCCGATGCCTTGGCCAGCCTCGCCGTGGACCAGGGCCAGAGATATCCCGGCGCCGCCTGCCGAATCGTTCAGGCAATGGTGGAAGAAGAACAGAGGAGGAAGACGATGAGTTCCCGCGATGTGATCTTCTCCCGTATCCGCACGGCATTGGCGGACGTCCCCAATCTCGAACCCGAGCAGGACATTCCGCTGAACTGGGAGTACGGCAAGCCATTGCCCCTGCCCGATGTGCTGGAAACCTTCGTCCAGAACTGCCTCGACTACAAAGCCGAGGTCGAAAGAGTTCCAGCTGCCAAAGTGCCCGAGGCCATCACCAAAATGCTCAAGGAGCACAAGGTGCGGACTATGGTCGTCCCCGCGGGGATCGACGACGGGTGGCGCAAGGCAGCGGAAAAGGGCGGCGTCAAACTCATTGACGACGATCCACCCAAGACCCACCAGGAATTAAACGAGATCGACGCGGTTATGACGGCATCTCGGGTGGGGATCGCTGACACCGGCACAATCGTGCTCGACCACGTTGCCGACCAGGGCCGCCGCGCCCTGTCGCTAGTACCTGATCTGCATCTGTGCGTGATCCGCGCCGACCAGGTCGTCTCCGATGTGCCCGAAGCCGTACAGCGGCTGAAGCCATCGGTGCAGGCGGGGCAGCCGTTGACCTGGATCTCAGGCCCGTCTGCCACCAGTGATATCGAGTTGAGCCGGGTGGAAGGTGTACACGGCCCCCGGAACCTGTTGATCATCTTGGCTGAGTGACGTCCGCAAACGCATATCGCCGGGAGAGGATTCCTTCTCCCGGCGATGTGTCGTTCAAGGGCAAGTCCAGCTGCTCGCATACGCTGTCAGGGTGAGACGCAAACCTTCTTGGCTGCGATGGAGCCAAACAAGAGCCTGGGCAGTGTACGGGGTTTGCGTCTTGGCGCTGGTGGTCGCCTTGTCGATCTTCGCCAACAATTGGACCACGCCGGTCTACCGCGACGGCAACCCCACCGGTACGGCGCTGCCGTGGACCCCGGCGCAGCCTCAGCCGCCCGCAGAGCCGCCTAGCGAGGCCCCGACCTCGGTAGACCCAGCCACCCCCAGCGAGCCACCCACAACCGCCCCCACGTCCCCCACAGCGCCGCCAGACGCCCCGTTCAGCTACTCGGCAGTGGAAATCCCAGCGGTGAGCGCTTCCGGAAAGCTCTACCGCTATCTGATCGAAGTCGAGAACGGGGTAAGCCTGAATCCCGACAGCACCGCCGAAACCGTGGCAGCGGTGGTCAACGATC
>JAIRXX010000072.1 GCA_031268065.1 Propionibacteriaceae bacterium | reverse complement strand
CCAGACGCGCAGGCATTGCGGTCTAAAGTGGCGAAGTTGCTGGGATGAATCGGCGCCAAAGCGGTTAAAGATGCAATTCCCGGTGGTAACCGCTAGGTTGAATCCAAGTACCTAACCCCTTGATTTGGAGAAGTCCTGTGAGTATTCCGAAACTAAGTTCACAAGATTTGGAGAAAGCCCGCACAGCAGCCACACTGGCCCGGCGCAAGCGGGCAGAGTTAAAAGAGCAAGTCCGCCTGAGTAATCTTTCGCTGGCCCAAGCTCTTGACACAGCCAGGGATGATGAAGTCTTGCGGCTGATGAAAGTTGCCGATCTGCTCCTCGCCGTGCCCAGAGTGGGAGAGCGCCGCGCTGTGCTGGTGATGGAGAGCCTGAGCATCGCTCCCAACCGCCGGGTGCGTGGTTTGGGCCGGCTCCAGATCGCCGGTCTGAAGGCCGAGTTCGGTGACAGGTGACGTAACAATCATCTCTGGCCCCACCGCAGTCGGTAAGGGCACGCTGGTCGCTGGGTTGCGGAGCCGCCATCCCGAATTGTTCGTCTCAATCTCAGCGACGACCCGGACGCCGCGTCCGGGCGAAATCGACGGCGTTCACTACCATTTCGTGGATGACGCCGCTTTCGACAAGCTGATCGCGGAGGACGGGTTGCTCGAATGGGCGCAAATACACGGGTGTACCAGATATGGCACGCCACGCGCGCCAGTGGAACAGGCGGTGGCCCGTGGAGAGCGGGTGATCTTGGAAATCGATCTGCGCGGCGCCCGGCAGGTGCGGGAGAAGATTCCCCAGGCCAAGCTGATCTTCGTAGTCCCCCCGGATATGGACGCGCTGCTGGATCGGCTGGCCGCAAGAGGCACCGAGACTCCCGAGCAGGTAGAGTGCCGCTTGGAGACAGCGCGCTACGAATTGGCCCACCAGGACGAATTCGACCACATCGTAGTCAACGACGATTTGGGACAAGCCACCGATGAGTTGGTAAGATTGATCGGTCTGTGAGATTTCAATCAAACCACTATTCGCAAAGGTATTCGCTTGAGCACTCAAACTCCTGAGGGGATCACCAATCCACCTATCGACGACTTGCTGAACAAGGTCGATTCCAAGTACCGCCTGGTGCTGTTCGCCGCAAAGCGCGCTCGCCAGATCAACGCCTACTACTCCCAGCTGGGCGAAGGGCTTCTGGAGAACGTCGGCCCACTGGTCGAAATCGGGATCCAGGAGAAGCCGCTGTCCATCGCGCTGCGCGAGATCGAATCCGGAGTGCTGGAGTGCAACGAATTCGACCCGGAGGCTGAGGCTGCCGCCCGCGAGGAGGCCGTCTCTGATCCCGACTTCGATCTCAGTTTTGACGACGACTTGGCCTGAGGCTTGAGATGAGCCGGATCGTCCTCGGCGTTGCTGGCGGCATCGCCGCGTACAAATCGTGTCTGTTGCTGCGCCTTTTTGCCGAGTCCGGCCACAACGTGAGCGTGGTGCCCACTAGGAATGCGCTCAATTTTGTCGGCCCGGCAACATGGGAGGCGCTTTCCGGCAAGCCGGTTTCCGAGAACGTTTGGGCGCGGTCCTGGGAAGTTCCGCACGTTGGCCTGGGCCGATCGGCGGAGTTGATCGTGGTGGCCCCGGCCACCGCCGATCTGTTGGCGCGCGCTGCCTGTGGGCGGGCCGATGACTTGCTCACCAACGTTTTGCTGACGGCGAGTTGCCCGATCGTGATGGCGGCGTCGATGCATTCCGAGATGTGGCTGAATCCGGCGACCCAGCACAATGTCGAATTGCTGCGCGGGCGCGGGATCGTGGTGATGGACCCGGCGGTCGGCAGGCTCACCGGTCCCGACTCTGGTCCGGGGCGGATGCCCGACCCGGAAGACATCGCCGCCCTGGCGTTGAGCGCGTTGGGTGTGCCGTCGGTTGCCGCTGCGCTGGCCGCCCGCGACTACGCCGGGTTGAAAGTCCTGATCAGCGCTGGCGGCACCCACGAGGCCATCGATCCGGTGCGTTTTCTGGGGAACGCCTCTTCGGGGAAGATGGGATTGGCGCTGGCCCGCGCGGCCCGGCAGCGCGGCGCCGAAGTGAAGCTGGTCGGGGCGAACCTGTCGCTTCCAGCACCCGCTGGGGTGGAATTGGCGCCGGTGGTCTCCACTGCGGACCTGGCTAAAGAGATGCTGGGTTCCGCGCCCGGCGCCGATGTGGTGGTAATGGCCGCCGCCCCGGCAGATTTCACCCCGGTCGCTCCGAGCGCGGGCAAGGTCAAGAAGACGGGTGACGCGGGCCTCACCCTGGAGTTGCGGCAGACCGTGGACGTGCTCGCCGCATTGGCCGCCCAGGCGGACGCCGGACAGGTTGTTGTCGGCTTCGCGGCTGAGACCGCATCCGACAGCGGCGAATTGCTCGCACTCGGCAGGGCCAAGCTCGCCCGGAAAGGTTGCCGGTTGCTGGTGCTCAATGACGTCAGCGGTGGCCAGGTATTCGGCGCGGACGAAAATTCGGTGCTCATCATCGCCGCTGGCAACACCGTGGAGCCGGTCGCCGCGCAGGGGAGCAAAGACCAGGTGGCGCACGCGATTTTGGACCAGGCGCTGGCCAGGCGGGCGGGCTAGTTCTCGGCTGAAAACGTTGGGACGGCGGGGATGGCAACCGCTACCATCGTGAGCATGGAACCCAGAGTGGTGGCGAAAGTCGCGGTGGCGACTCCGCTGTCGCATCTCGACAAGCCTTT
>JAIRXX010000045.1 GCA_031268065.1 Propionibacteriaceae bacterium | reverse complement strand
GTGCTGACATTGCTGCCGGTCTACATCGCCTACTCCCTGATGAGCAAGCGGATGCAGGAGGCGCTGGTTGCCGGGGCGGTGAAAGGATGATCGAGGCCATTCCCAGCGTTACCGTTCCGCTCACCCGGATCGACCTCGCTGGCACTTGGGAACTGTCCTGGCTGGACGGGCCACAGGACGTTCCCGCCCGAGCGCGTACCGCGCTGCTGCCGGCGCAGGTGCCCGGCGAGGTACACCGCCCGCTGCTGGATGCCGGACTGATCCCGGACCCAGGGGTTGGCTGGGGCGAATTTGGGCAACGCTGGGTGGGTAGGTCGAAATGGCGCTATCAGCGGCGCTTCGAGTGGTTTCCGGTTCCCGGAACCCGTACCGATTTGGCCGCCGACGGCCTGGACACTTTCGCCCAGGTGCGGCTGAACGGCCAGCTGGTGGGGACCGCGCGGGACCAGCACCTTGCCTACCGCTGGCCGGTGGACCAGGCCTTGGTGGCGGGCGAGAACACCATCGAAGTTATCTTTGACTCGGCCTGGGAGCAGGCTCTGCGGCTTGAGAATGAGCGCGGCCCGCTGCCCAGCCCCTACGACGACCCGTACCCGCAAGTGCGCAAGATGGCGGCCAATTTCGGCTGGGACTGGGGTCCGCAGGTGGTCACCGCCGGGATTTGGCGCGGCATCCGGTTGGAGAGCTACGCCGGGCGCATCGCCGCCTTGCGCCCGTTGGTGGATGTGCGCCCCGACGGCGCCGAAATCACCGTACACGTCGAGGTGGACGCCCCGGACGGTACACGGGCGGGCGTGGAACTCTTTGACCCTGACGGGCAGTTGGTGGCCGCCGATGCCGCCACCGCCACCGCCGACCAGCCATTGGCGGTGTCGCTGTCAGTTGCCAGCCCTAAGCTGTGGTGGCCGGTGGGCATGGGCGGCCAGCCGCTCTACAGCTTGCAGGTGGTGCTGGAGCAGGGCGGAGCTGTGCTGGACCGCCGCTCTGCCCGGATCGGCTTGCGCCAAGTGGCCGTCCGCGAGCAGCCTGACCGGCTAGGGTCGCGCTGGGAGTTGGCGGTCAATGGCCAACCGGTGCGCGTGCGCGGCTATAACTGGATTCCCGACGACATCCTGCCCAGCCGGGAGACCGCGGCCCGGATCACCGCCCGGCTCGACCAGGCCTTGGCCGGGAACGCCAACATGCTCCGGGTCTGGGGCGGCGGCCACTTTGCCAGCGAGGAATTCCTAGCCGCCTGCGACGAACGCGGGCTGCTGGTCTGGCACGATTTCCTTTTCGCCTGCGCCGCCTACAGCGAAGACGACGACACTGTTGCGCTGGTCACCGCAGAGGCCGAGCAGGCGGTGTCCCGGATGATGGCGCACCCTGCGTTGGTGCTGTGGTGCGGCGGCAATGAGACGGTGCTGGGCCGCCAGCATTGGGGCTGGGAAGACCAACTCGGTAACCGCCCCTGGGGCGCCCGGTACTACCTGGAGGTGCTGCCCGACGTATTGCGGCGCTTGGACCCAAGCCGTCCCTACTTGCCGAACAGCCCTTGGTCGGGCGGCTTGGACGCCGATGTCCTCAGCGACCGTAGCGGCGTCAGCCACCTTTGGGATGTCTGGAACGACAGCGACTACGCCCATTACCGCGACCACGACCCAGCTTTTGTTTCGGAGATGGGTTGGTGCGGGCCGCCCGCTTGGAGCACCTTCGATCAGGTGTTGGCCGGGGAAGCACCCGGCCCGGCCTCCCGCCTCACCGGCCACCACCTTCGCGCCATCGACGGCATGCACAAGCTCACCCGTGGGCTGCAACCGCATTTCCCGGTGCCCGCCGACGGCCCAGATTGGCACTTCGCCACCCAATTGACGCAGGCGCGGGCGATGTCGGCAGGCGTGGAGTGGCTGCGCTCGCGGGAGCGCTGCTCGGGGGTGATCGTGTGGCAGTTGAACGATTGCTGGCCGGTGATTTCCTGGTCTGCGGTGGACTACGCAGGCGTCGAGAAACCGCTGTGGTACGCGCTGCGGAACAGCTTCGCGCCGCTGCTGGTGACGGTGCAGCCCTTGGAAGCCGGTTCCGCGCTGCTTCCCGGTGGCGGCAAGGGGCTGGAGTGCGTGATCATCAACGACTCGCCCCAGTTGTGCGAATTGCCGGTGTGCGTGCTCCGGGCGGACCGGAGAGGAAAACAGCTCGCCAGGGTCGAATTCCGCGAACAGGCCGTAGTGGGCCGGTTGGCGCGTTTCAGGCTGCAACCACTGGTCGGCGTGGTGGAGCCGAGCGACATTCTGGTTGTGGACACTCCCTTTGGCCGGGCGGTTTGGGCCGGAATGACAGACCGTTTCGGCGGCCTCCCCAAAGCTGCCTTCAGCCTGGGAGCCAAGCTGGCCCAAGGCGAGCTTCGAGTCAGCTTGCGGGCTGAGGCGCTGCTGCGCGATGTGTGTTTGCTGGCCGACCAGTTGGCCGACGCGCTGGGTACACCAGCGGCGGCGCTCTATGTGGACCGGATGCTGGTCACCCTGCTTCCGGGGGAAGAAACCGAATTCCGGGTGCGCAGGCGCGACGGCCTGCCACTTCAGACCACACCCAGTTTGGCGGCCCTGCGGGCTGTGGTGCGCTGTGCCAACGACCTCGTATCGCCAAACACCCCAGAACTGACACCTGCCAGGCGTGAAGACACCTCTGGCGACTAAATAAATGCAAAGGAGCACCACAATGATGAGGCAGCTTGGCCGAATCGTTCTGACCACCGCCTTGGCCGTGGGCCTGTGTACCACAGGTCTGCCGCAGGCCCAGGCGGCGGATCAGGAAATCCACGTCGCCAAAACCGGCAGCGATTCCAACGCCGGGACGGCGGCGTCCCCGTATTTGACCATCAACAAGGCTGCGCAGGAGGTTCAGCCGGGCGGCACCGTAATCGTCCATGAGGGGCTGTACCGCGAGCAGGTGAAGCCTGCCCGAGGCGGCGCCGGTGAGGCCAGCCGGATCACTTACACCGCCGCTGCGGGCGAGGAAGTCGTCATCAAAGGCTCGGAGGAGATCAACGACTGGGTGCGGCTGGGCGGCGACGTGTGGTACACCACCCTGCCCAACAGCTACTTCGGATCATGGAATCCCTACAACCAGCGGCAGCCGCAGGGCGGTGGCGGCTACGCCCAGATCGGGAACACCGGCCAGTATTACAACGCTGGCGACGTCTATCTGGACGAGACCGCCTACTATCAGAAAGGCAGCATCGCCACCGTCGAAGAGACCGCGAATTCTTGGTACTCCACCGTTTTGGGCGACAGCACCACCATCTACGCCAACTTCAACGGGGCCGACCCAAACGAGAAGCTGGCTGAGATCAATGTCCGCCGCCAAGTCATCGCCCCCGACGAGAACACCGGCTGGGGCCTGGGCTACATAACTGTGCGCGGCTTCACCATCAAACAGGCGGCGGGCACCTATTCCGATTTCCCGGACGCGCCAGCGCGCCGACAGGCTGGCGCGATCAGCGTCTACGGCGGCCTGAAATGGATCATCGAGCAGAACAAAATCATCAACGCGCGGACCATCGCCATTGACATCGGCCTGTCCTGCGACGACTGGGCCGGAAACCGCAACAATGGCGTGAACGCCAAAACCCACTTCCACGACACCGACTCCTACGGCTCGCACATCGTGCGCAACAACTACATCGGCAAGGCCGGTCAGTCCGGCGTCGCCGGGGTGTTCTCCTGGAATTCCGAGATTCTCTACAACATGATCGAGGACACGAATTACCGGGGCGAATTCTCCGGCGCGGAGACAGCGCCGATCAAGGTCCACTACATGAACGAGGGCCTGATAAAGGGCAATTACATCAAGGCGTCCAAGGGCGGCAATTCCGCCGGAATCTGGACCGAC
>JAIRXX010000018.1 GCA_031268065.1 Propionibacteriaceae bacterium | reverse complement strand
CCCGCCCGATTCCGCAATGCCGGAATCCGCCGCGTTCAACGGCGGCAAGACTTGGGTGCTGCCGAAATACCGCGAGCTGACAAGTTCGCTGCGCTACGTCCCCGACGACGAAGAGAGCCCGCTCTACGGAGGTAAGGTCGAGATAGAGGTCGGCCACCAGCCGGGGCGGCTCACTTTGGAGTTGGACGCCGACGGCAACGGGCGTTACGACGACCCGCTGGACCGCATCCTGGCCAGCGAGCATGTGAAGCCCGGCGGCTACAGCTATCGGTGGGATGGAAACTCTGCCGATGGGAAACCGGTGCCGCGCTATACCGACGTGAATCTCCGGGTGTCCTTCACCGGGACCGGCGAGGTGCATTGGGTGTTGCAAGACGCCGAACGCCGGCTCGGCGGAATCGCCGTGCATCGGCTGGTGGGCGAGCCATACGACGCGAACGGAGTGGCCCAGGCCGACATTGTTTCCTGGGATGACAGCTACGTCGACGCGCTGGATTCGGGAAAATGCCACAAGTACACCGGGACCGGGATTGTCGCCGATGCTGAGAAGTTGTACACCTGCCAAGGCGCCAAACCCTCCCAAATGAAGGCCATCGACCTTCCATCTAGCCAAGCCAAATCCACCCACGGATGGGGAGACACCGCGCTTACCGCCACTTGGGGTGACGGGCGCAATATCGAAGACTGGCAGTTGACCTCGCAAATCGTCCATTCTGCCATCCAGCATCTCTCCACAGATGAGCGGGCTTCGCTCGAAGTGGCCAAAGACGACGGAGTTGAAGATGCCGAGCCGGGCGACACGCTGAGCTACACGCTGACGGTGACCAACAACCATCCGTGGATGTTTGAGAGCAGCGCCAGCCTCACTGACCACCTTCCGCCCCATACGACTTTCGTCGCGGCATCCGACGGCGGCAGCTACGATTCGCAGCGCCACAGTGTGAACTGGCCAGCTTTCCCGCTGGAGGGGGGTGAAACGGTGCGGCGCAGCGTCAGCGTGACCGTAGACCAGGACATCGAGCCGGGAACGAATCTGACCAACTTCGCCACTGTCGGCGGGCAGGACTCACGCCAACACCAGCCGGAGCCAGCCCAAGAATGCCCGGCTCCGCTGTGCGCCTCCGACACCGACCACATCCCCGCTGAAGAGCCGGTGCCGCTGCTCCAAGATGATCCGCCGCCGCCACCAGGGCCGCTGGTGGAGACCGGTGGGCAGGCGGTGCGGCCATTGTCGCCGCAACCGTGGGCCTGGTCTGCCGGGATTGGGATCGGGCTGGCGCTGATCGCTGGCTCAGTGGCCGTGGTGCGGAGGCACTTCCGCCAGCAGCCTTAGCTCGTCGGCGTTCAACTGGGTACGGTGGCTGGGTGCTTGCTCGTCAAGCACCCAGACTCCCAGCTGCTCGCGCAGCCTTGCCAGCGTGGCTTGGAAGCGTGCCGCGCCCAGTGCGGTCACCACTGCCGGATCAATGGCATGGGGCCAGCCTTGCCCAGCAGCCGCCCTAGCGTGGGCGTGTTCTTTGATGCGGTTGGCCCGCCAGCCGTGTTCTGCCAGCTCAGCCGCCAAGGCGGCGAAGTCGGGGGAGCCATGGTCGGGGAGGTCGAAGACCTCGCCGGTCAACGCTTGGGCCAGCGCGGAATGCCAATTCATCGGTAGCTGCTCTGCCGCCCTTGGTCGGGCAGCGAGACTTTCCCGGCGATCTTGCCCGGCTGGTCGAAGAGCCAGTCCCCGGACACCGCAAAATGTTCGGCCTCACGCAGCGAGGGGACCGTTTGGAACCGCTGCTCAAAATCGCCGATCAGCTTGTAATAACGGGGATCAAGGTCGATTTCGGGAAGGCTGCCGCCCAGTGCCGACAGACGGAAATCCTCGCCCAGGGTGAAGACGTCCGAGCGCAGCAGCAGCAATTCGTTGGTGGTCTTCACCGGCAGGAAACGGCTTCTGTCCACAGCTATCGCCTGCGCTCCGGGGAACAATTCGATAGCCGATCCCATCGCCGATTCGATCTGGATCACCTTCGGGGTGCTGGAATCGGCGGGGTCGACTGTCTTCTCGTTGCGGATCAACGGCAGCCCGAGCACTCCGCCGCGCTCGGACAGCGCCTTTTCAAGCTGTTCGAGATTGAACCACAGGTTGTTGCAGTGGAAGTAGGGATGCCGTTTCTCGTCGGCAAAGAAAACCAGGTCTTGTTCGGTGGTTTGCGCGGTTTCGCGCAGAATCAGTTGCCCGTCACTGCGGCGAATCGCCAGATGGCCGCCTTTGCGGTCGTTTGCCGTGCGCAGGCAGACTTCAGCGGCGTAGGGTGCCCCGCTCGCGGCGAACCAACCGGCAAGGCGCGGATTGGGCGCTGCCCCCAGATTGTCCCCGTTGGCGACACTGGCGTAGCGGAAACCCCCATCCAGCAATTTTCGCAGCAGCCCGGTCCCCCAAAGCGCGGTGTAAAGGTCGCCGTGGCCGGGCGGGCACCATTCCAGACTCGGGTCATCCGGCCAGGACACTGGGGACAAATCGCTGGCGAGCAGCTTCGGCTCGGCGTTCTGCGGGAAGTCCAGCCCCAATTGCCCGACGGCAAGGTCAGGATAGCGGCGCAGGTGGGCCAAAGTGTCGGCCTGGGTGCGGAAGCTGGTCATGAAGAGCAGCGGCAGGCGGGCGCCGTAGGCCTGCCTGGCGAATCGCACTTGGCCAACAATCAGATCGAGGAAGTTCAGCCCGTCCCGCACTTCCAGCAGCGTCTTAGCCCGGTCCAGCCCCATCGATGTGCCCAAGCCGCCGTTGAGTTTTATCATCGCGGTCTGCGCCAGGGCCTGGCTCGCCGCCTGCTCTGCGACTTCCACTTCGCTGAGCTTTGGCGGATCGAGCAGCGGCGCTATGGAATCTTCCGGGATCAGCCCGGTCACCCCGGCTTCCAATTCACGGTAGAAATGGGCGAACACGTCTACCGCGGTAGGGTTCACCTCGGCTCGGCGCATCTTGTCCACTGCCAGCAGCAGGCCTTCTTCACTCACGGATGCATGTTATCCGATCAGCCACCGTTAAGCAGAGCTTGGCCAAACGACGACGGCCACCGGGCCTTGCGGGAAATTTGCAGGCAGGCTTTGAAAAAATGTGCCAAACGCTGCCATGCGGAGATTTCAACAACTGGGAAACCAGCTGCCATCGGTACGGGCCGGGGCGTCTGCGGACGCTTCCGGATGAGAGTCCCCCCGAAATATCATCCTCGTGGCGTTCCGCAGACGATCCCCGAACCCTGTGACGACCTATGGTCACCACTACCACCACCGCTTGTGCATACCCGCTCAATGAGCAAACATGTACGTGAATCCCCCCAGTTTCACAAACATCAGTGCAGTGCTGCCGATGTCTAACAACGACCCTAGCACAGCATGCATAGTTTAGGCAATAAAATCACTTATTTTTCTTTGCTGTACACGCACTCAAGGTGGGTAGTCACGTAATACCCCTTGTCAGACTACTTATTGTTGGGTTTGTAAGGGCAGTTACCATTCAGTTGGGGATTGTCTGACTTGGCTCGTGTCCGCTGCCCGGAACGGGGGTGCCCGCTGGGGGTCATCCCTGAGATTTCCCCACTTGGGCTGGTGGGCGGTGAAAATTTGGCTACCGGAGGCAACAATGGAAGCACAACGCGAGGAGGAAGAAATGAGTGAGCTACATCCGGATGGTGCGCCGACGTCCGACGCGGAAGCCCGCGCAGTTGAATCAAGCCCCAGTGGCCCGGTTGAATCAGTGGCGGACCCCGGTTTGCCTGCGCCCGCCGACGTATCGGCGTCGGTAGCCCCGACCGAGCTGGAAACCGGCGCCGAGGCGCTGGGGGCCGAAGACGCGGCGGAGACCGAAAATGGCAACGCCGCCGCTGGCCCTTCGCCGAGCGTTGATCCGCAAGCAGGCGAGCCAACCGGGCCAGTGGCAAACTTCGACCTTCCCGATCCCGGCTTGGGATTCACGTCATCCGAATCGATTCTGGACCTCCCGCCATTGGCGACGGTTAATCCCACGTTGTACCAGACTCCGCCGAGCCAGCCTCAGCCGAGCCAGCCTCAGCCGAGCATCCCCCCGCCCGGATATGCGCAGAACCCGCCGCCGCAGAATTTCACCTACACCCCGCCCAATCCGGCCCAATATGAGACCTACCAGTCGCCGCCCAACTATCCGCAGCCGCTGCCCTACGCCTACCAAGAGCCACCCCGTCCCGCTGGCGTCGAGTCGCTCAACTGGGCTTCGGCCTCACACTGGGGCACTTTGCTGGGAGACGTCTTTTGCCCCGTCCTCGGCTCGATTTTGGTCCCAGCCATCATCAGATCGTCCAAAGCGCAAGACCCCTACGTGCGGCAGCAGGCCACCGAAGCGCTGAATTTCTCCATCACCATGAGCATCGGCCTGGCCATCTCCGCGATGCTGACTTTGATCCTCATCGGTTTCTTGGGGTTTTTGGTGATCCCGATCCTGGTGCTGATCTTCCGCATCCAAGGCGCGTTGGCGGCTGGACGCGGCGAACCATACCGCTATCCGATCAGCATCCGCTTCGTCAAGTGAGGCGCGGCAGCGGACATTCAATGGCTCTTCGCCCAACACCGCGCCAGTGCGGGTAGGATTGCCCCGTGCTGAATGTGGCGGAATTGGATGACGGATTTGCCGCACACCCGCAGCTAGACCCCTGTGACGATCCCGGCCCGCGCGACGCCTGTGGCGTCTTCGGCGTCTGGGCGCCGGGCGAGGACGTCTCCAAGCTGACTTATTACGGGCTTTACGCATTGCAACACCGTGGGCAAGAATCGGCGGGCATGGCGGTGAGCAATGGCGAGCGGATCACCGTCGTCAAAGATATGGGCCTGGTATCGCAGGTCTTCAACGAACCGGCGCTGAATTCGCTGCGCGGGCACATGGCAGTCGGGCACTGCCGTTACTCCACCACCGGCGCGAGCGTCTGGAGCAACGCCCAGCCCACCTTCCAAGGCTTGCAGGACGGGCACTCGCTGGCGTTGGCCCACAACGGCAACCTGACCAATACCGACATGCTGGAGACCTGGCTGCGCGAGCACAGCGCCGCTGGCGACATCCCACACAAAGAACGGATGGACTCAACATCCGACACCGCGCTGCTCGCCGCGCTGCTGGCGGCATTCTCCACCGACGGGCTGGCCGCGTCCGCGCGGAAAGTGTTGCCGAAACTAGCTGGCGCATTTTGCTTGGTGTTCTGCAACGAGAACGCCTTGTTTGCGGCCCGCGACCCGCAGGGGATACACCCGATGGTGCTGGGGCGGCTGGATAATGGCTGGGTGGTGGCCAGCGAGTCGGCGGCGCTCGACATCATCGGCGCCACTTTCATCCGCGAGGTGGAACCCGGCGAATTCGTCACCATTGACTCCGACGGGCTGCGCAGCCAACGCTTCGCCGACGCCGACCCGCATGGCTGCCTCTTCGAGTACGTCTACCTGGCCCGGCCTGATTCGTCTATTTCGGGGCGGCGGGTCCACCTGGTCCGCAAAGAGATTGGCCGCACCCTGGCGATGGAGGCGGCGGTGGATGCCGACTTGGTGATCCCAACGCCCGAGTCGGGCACGCCCTCTGCCATCGGCTACGCCGAAGCCTCTGGCATCCCCTACGGCCAAGGCCTGGTGAAGAATGCCTACGTGGGGCGCACCTTCATCCAACCCAGCCAGACGATCCGCCAGCTCGGCATCCGGCTCAAGCTGAATCCGATCCGGGACGTCATCGAGTCCAAGCGCCTGGTCGTCGTGGACGACTCCATCGTGAGGGGAAACACCCAGCGGGCGCTGGTGAAGATGCTGCGCGAGGCTGGCGCCGCCGAGGTCCATGTGCGCATCGCCTCGCCGCCGGTCTCTTGGCCCTGTTTTTTCGGCATCGACTTCGCAACCCGTGCCGAGCTGATCGCGCCTGGGCTGAGCGTCGAAGAGATTTGCCGCTCACTTGGGGCGGACACTTTGGCCTATATCAGTTTGGAGGGCCTGGTCGCCTCCACCGGTATTTCCAAGCGCCGACTCTGCCACGCGTGTTTCAGTGGCGAGTATCCGGTTCGCATCCCGCAAGCCAGGGCGGTCCAACTAGGTTTGGAGGATAGCAATGGGTGTCGCTGAGTCTTCCGCATACGCCGCCGCAGGCGTCAGCATCGAGGCCGGAGACCGGGCTGTGGAACTGATGAAGGCGTCGGTGGCGAAAGCCACCAGGCCGGAGGTGATCGGTTCGCTGGGCGGCTTCGCCGGGTTGTTCGACGCCGCCCAACTGGCCAAGTACCGCCATCCGCTGCTGGCCACCTCCACCGATGGCGTCGGCACGAAAGTCGCCATCGCCCAGGCGATGCAAAGCTACGCGGGCATCGGCTACGACTTGGTGGGGATGCTCATTGACGATTTGGTGGTGGTTGGCGCAGAGCCGCTCTTCCTCACCGATTACATAGCTTGCGGCAAGGTCTTCCCAGAGCGCATCGCCGCGATAGTCTCCGGCATAGCCGCCGCAAGCGCTGAAAACAACGTGGCCCTCATCGGTGGGGAGACTGCCGAGCATCCGGGGCTTTTGGAGCCGGACGAATTCGACGTCGCCGGGGCGACCACCGGCGTAGTCGAGGCTGATTCGCTGCTCGGCCCGCAGCGGGTGCGGCCTGGTGATCTGCTGCTCGCGCTGAAATCGTCTGGGCTGCACTCCAACGGCTTTTCGCTGGTCCGCCATGTGCTGCTCCAGCAAGGCGGCTACCGGCTCGACCAGCAGGTGGCCGAACTGGGCAAGCCGCTCGGCGTCGAATTGCTCACCCCCACCAAGGTGTATGCGGCGG
>JAIRXX010000304.1 GCA_031268065.1 Propionibacteriaceae bacterium | reverse complement strand
CCTGGCGGCGAGGTCGATGCAGACCCCGGCTGGAATGTTCGTCCGCCACCTTGCGCTGTCTAGCCTGATTCTGATCGCCGTCGCGCTGGTGCTGGTTTTCCACAAGGTGCGTCCCCGCTGGTTGAATTCGGTGCAGCCTGGTTTTCGCTGGCGCTATGCGATCATCTGCTTCGCCGCTTCGCTGGCAGTGATGAACCTGGTGCTCTGGGCGGAGAACGGCTTCCAACTGGGTGCGGTCAATCCGCAGCCCGACTACGGCTGGTTCTTGCTGGTCATCTTCGTGACCACGCCTTTCCAGTCTGCGGCCGAGGAATACCTCTTCCGTGGCTACCTGCTGCAGTCGTTGACTATGGTCGTGCGCAACAAGTGGGCCGGAGTGGTCACCTCGGCGGCGGTTTTCGCATTCTTCCACGCCAGCAGCGACCTGCTGGTCTTTGGCTACCGCTTCGGATTCGGCTTGCTCGCCGGCGCCCTGGTGGTGTTGACCGGCGGCCTAGAGGCCGGAATAGCCGCCCATGTGGTCAACAACCTCTGCTCTTTCGGCTACGCCGCGCTCGGCTCGTCTGTGGCCGCCGCAATCGCAGTCACCCAGATCACCTGGTTGGAACTGGTGCTGCCCCTGGCCGGTTTCGCCGCCTGCGGCGCACTGGCCGTGCTGATCGGGCGGAAGCTGCAGATCGCCGTAGTCACCCCTTGACCAGCAAATCGCGCATCATGCGGTCCTCCTTTAGTGGCTGTGGGTCGGTGTCGTCACTCTTGCCATCAATACCGGATGGCACGCCTGCTGGGTGCGGTTCGCCTTTCTTGGGCCAGTCTTGGACGGTTATTCCGCATCGGCTGGCCGGGCGAGAGGTTGAAGCGCCGCAAGCCCCGCAACGGTCGCTTTAAGCAGAATTCTTGTCCGCCCTCAGCGAATTCGCGTCCGGCAGGGAGCGGAAATCGCCCGTGGTTTGGTCACCGCGCTCGTTGTCTAGTAGAGTCATGCGTCGCTGGTTACTTGGGGTATGGGGTAATTGGCAGCCCGCCGGATTCTGGTTCCGTCAGTCTAGGTTCGAGTCCTAGTACCCCAACGAAGGCCGAAGTGAGAGTTTCTCCCGCTGAGGCCGAGGAAGGGATAGTAGTCTGTGGGACAGGCTAAATCCCGACCACAACCCTGTGGTCGCCTAGGCGACCACTTGGCCCCGTTGTGTAGCGGCCTAGCACGCGGCCCTCTCAAGGCTGAAACGGCGGTTCGAATCCGCTCGGGGCTACCAGGCTGGCGTTGTTCAAACCAACGCCCAATCGCCAAGTGAAGGCCTCCGCATCGGAGGCTTTCTTGGTTTCGCAGTCCAAGAGCCGAGAGCTTGATTCTCATGGAACACATCAAGATTCCGCGGGGGATCGGCATGACACCGCTTCGGGGTCGGGTTTCTTGTCTGTGGCTCCCGGTAGGCTGCTGCCATGAGGTCAATTGAGTTGTTTGCCGGTGGCGGGGGACTCGCTTTGGGCACCCATCTTGCGGGCTTCACCGCGGAAGTGGTCGCCGAGTGGAACGGCTGGTGCTGCGATACCCTGCGCCAGAACCAGGCATCTGGGCATCCTCTTGTCCAGGACGCCGACATCCGCGAGGGTGATGTCCGAGACGTTCGCTGGGGAGCCTACGAAAGCAAGATTGATCTGGTCAGCGGAGGGCCTCCGTGCCAACCGTTCAGTGGAGGCGGCAAAGGCATGGCCGCAGACGATCCGCGTGACATGTTCCCAGCAACTGCCGATGTGATTCGCCAAGTCAGGCCGAAAGCGTTCATCATCGAGAATGTGAGGGGCCTGACACGTCCGGCGTTCGCCGACTACTTCTCCTATATCCAGCTTCGGCTGGCCCACCCTGAGCTGACACCATATGGCGGCGAGTCCTGGGCGGAGCACTTTTCCCGGCTCCAAGCTGAGCACACGTCCGTGCGCCAAGACCTGTCCTACAAGGTGGTGGCCACTGTCGTGAACGCCGCTGACTATGGGGTTCCGCAACAGAGGTGGCGCGTCTTCTTGGTCGGCTTCCGTTTCGATGTTGACGCGGAATGGGCGTTTCCCGAACCGACCCACTCCGCGCAAATGCTGGCCCACAGCAAGAACGTGACCGGTGAGTACTGGGAGCGCCACTTGGTGCCCAAGAAGTATCGCCCGAAGCCTGTAATGCCGTCAGGCTTGTTTGAGTTGCCTGCGGCGCATCGCCCGTGGCGGACCGTCCGAGACGCAATCTCAGACCTGCCCGAACCTACTGCCAACGGCAGCAGACGCTTCCTCAACCACGTCCTTCAAGAAGGAGCGCGCGCTTACCCTGGTCACACCGGTTCCGACATGGATGAACCCGCTAAGGCGCTCAAGGCTGGAGTACACGGTGTCCCAGGCGGTGAGAACATGCTGCGCCGTCTGGATGGGGCCGTCCGTTACTTCACTGTGCGAGAGGCAGCCCGCCTCCAGACGTTCCCAGATCGGTATCGTCTGAACGGTCCCTGGGGCGAAGCGATGCGGCAACTTGGCAATGCGGTTCCGGTCATGCTCGCCCAGGTGGTGGCGTCATCAGTGCATGAGCATCTGGCGTTGGCAGACCTTCGCGCCCAGACGACAGCCGCGTTCAGCCAGGCTGAGAGACTGAGGGCGTAGAAATGGCGACCGAACCGTTTAATCCCTTGGACATGGAAAGCCTTGCCCGCAGCATCGTCAATCGCATGATGGAAATGGAAGCCGTGCCGCTTGACGACGTTGCCCGGTTCTCTGGAGCCGGATTGTACGCGATCTACTACCGGGGGCCGTTCCGGGCATATTCGCTGCTGGCCCAGGTCAACGCCCAACAAGCTGCTGTTCCGATCTATGTTGGCAAGGCAGTTCCCTCCGGTGGGCGCAAAGGTATCGACATTGCCCCGGCAGCGGACACCCGAGCCCTGGCAGATCGCTTGCGGCAGCACGCGGCGAGTATTCGCGCCGCTGAGAATCTTGACATCACCGACTTTGACGCGAGATGGCTCGTAGTCGAAGACATTTGGATACCTCTCGGGGAGTCGGCTCTCATTCGGAAGTACCGCCCCGTGTGGAATGCGGTCATCGATGGGTTCGGCAACCATGACCCTGGTAAGGGCCGCATCAATGGAATGCGCTCGCGATGGGACACTCTCCACCCTGGTCGTCCTTGGGCAGGTAAGTACCCGCAACGAACTGAGACGCTCGCGGACATTGAGCAGGAAATCAAGGAGTACCTGCGTTCTAGATCGGCTTAGCGGGATTCTGCCGCACTCACCAAACTTGGCTTGCTAGTTCGCTTTCCGCTCGGGTTGGCGGTACTCCTGCCGAGGATGGTCCAATGATCGGGAATATTGGCTTTCGTGAGTTTGCGGCAAAACAGATACGATTCGGATATGGAGGGCGAGAGGCGGCGTATGGCTGAACAACGGGTGGGCGTGGTTCTGGTCAATTTGGGTACTCCAGAAGAGCCAACTCTGTCTGCTGTGCGGCGCTATTTGCGCGAATTCCTGCTTGACCGGCGCGTCGTGACGATGACGAGGCTGCTTTGGCGGCCGCTGTTGGAGACGCACATCATGTTTGGGCATGCCCGGCAGTCTGCGCAGAAGTATGCGAGTGTGTGGACTCCGGATGGTTCGCCGCTGATGGTCCATGCGAAAGCACAGGTTGCGGCATTGGCGAAACGCCTGGGGGAGTCGTTCGAGGTCGTGCCAGCGATGCGCTACGGTCGGCCAAGTTTGGCAAATGTGCTCACTGAGTTGCACCAAAAAGGGCTGCGCCGGGTCTTGGTCGTGCCGATGTATCCGCAATTCTCGACCACCACGGTGGCGACGGTCTTCGACGCCCTCGCTGACTACATCAAAGGTTCCTACGACCAATTCGAGTACCGCACGTTGCGCGACTTCCACAGCCATCCGGGCTATATCGAAGCCTGCGCCCAGCGCATTGAGGAAACTTGGGCGGACCAGGGGCGTCCAGACTTCTCCGCCGGGGAGAAATTGCTGCTCAGCTACCACGGCATTCCGGTGGATATCGCCAGCAATGGCGATCCCTACCCGCTCGAATGCGCCGAGACCACCGCGCTGCTGCGTGACCGGCTTGGCCTGGATGCCAACGAGTGCGAGATGGCCTTCCAATCCAAATTTGGGCACAGCGAATGGCTCACCCCGGCAACCATCGGGCGGGTGGAAGAATTGGGCAAAACGGGATTGAGCAGGTTGGACGTGTTCTGCCCCGGCTTCGCAGCCGACTGCCTGGAGACAGAGGAAGAGATCGGAATCCTCAACCGGGAGACTTTTGAACGCGCCGGAGGCCAGCGCTTCATCCGCGTCCCCTGTCTGAACGACTCCCAAGGGTTCATCTTGGTCTTGGAAGACCTGGTGAGACGGCACACCTCCGGCTGGCTCTAGCCCGCCCCAGCCAAAGAACCGGCGTCACTCGCCGCCGGAGCGGCGCAATACTTCGGGTAGGCGCTTGGCGTCGGCGTATACTCGGAGAATGGTTTCACCGGTCATGCAAGAGGCCCTGCGTTCGCTCAGCAGCCAGGAGCTTGATGAGGTCCGGCTGTTCATCGACCAGCTTGATTCTGCCGACAGATGGGAGTTGGCCGAAGGCGAGCAGCGGCTGATTCGGCAACGTGATGCCGAGATGGATGCCGATCCGTCACTCGCTGTGCCAGCACGGGAGATGATTTCTCGCATCCGCGCCTCGCGCCCCCAGCGGTGACCGTGGCAAAACTCAGCGCCCACTTCGCAGGGGTATTCCCAGCCCTTCGTGACCCAAAATGGATCGAGTCACAGCTGTCCGGCAGGGCAGGCTGAACAAGAGTTTCGCCGCATTGGCCTATGGTCAGGAGTTCTGGGTTGTCACTCGCCTCCGGAGCGGCGCAGGACTTCGGATAGGCGCTCGGCGGCGGCGATTACGGCTGGGGCGTGCAGGCGGCCTGGCTGGCGGGAAAGCCGCTCGATTGGCCCGGAGACGCTTACGGCGGCGATCACCTTTCCGGAGGGGGAGCGCACTGGGGCGGACACTGAGGCTACGCCTTGCTCGCGCTCTGCGACCGACTGCGCCCAGCCTCGGCGGCGGACGGTGGCCAGCGCTACGGCTGAGAAGGTGGAATTGAGCAGGCCGCGCTGGATGCGTTCGGGGTCTTCCCAGGCCAGCAGCACTTGGGCAGCCGAACCGGCGTTCATCGTCAGCTGGGAACCGATGGGAATCGTATCGCGCAGTCCAGACGGACGTTCCGCCGCCGCTGCGCAAACGCGGAATTCGCCCTGGCGTCGGAAGAGTTGGGCGGATTCCCCGGTGATATCCCGCAACCGGGCCAAGACCGGGCCTGCGGTGGCGAGCAATCTGTCCTCACCGGCGGCGGAGGCCAATTCGGTGAGTCGGGGGCCGAGCACGAATCGTCCTTGCAGATCGCGGCTGACCAGGCGGTGATGTTCGAGCGCCACAGCCAGACGATGCGCTGTGGGGCGGGCGAGGCCGGTCGCGGTTACCAAACCAGCTAGGGTGGTAGGGCCCTGTTCCAAAGCAGTCAGGACCAGCGCTGCTTTGTCGAGGACTCCTACGCCAATTGAATTGTCCATATGATGATACTCTCATCTTGCATCGTGATATGCAAAATGAGAGGCTTAACACAGTCATTAGTGCGGCTGCAACGCCGCCGACGCACCGAACCATAATAGTATGACAGGAGTCGGCATGGGGAAGACCCTGAGCGACAAAGTATGGGACGCGCATGTGGTTCGTTCTGTGCCCCAAGAACCCGATCTGCTCTACATAGACCTGCAGTTGCTGCATGAGGTGACCAGCCCGCAGGCTTTCGACGGATTGCGCATGTCCGGGCGCAAAGTGTCCC
>JAIRXX010000287.1 GCA_031268065.1 Propionibacteriaceae bacterium | reverse complement strand
CTGGCGAGGGTGACAATGTTGTTCTTGGTGACAGCGGTCAGGTTTCGCGGCGTTTCGTTGGGTCTGTCGTTTTGCTGGATGAAGTTGCGACTATTGATTCCGCCATCGGTGGCGATGACGTGATCGCAACTGGTGCCGGTGATGATGTTGTCTTTGGCGGTGCTGGTGGGGACACCATCAATGCTGGCGAGGGTGACAATATTGTTCTTGGCGATGCTGGCAAGCTCAGTAACCAGTTCAGCAGTGGTGGCGTTCTAGCTGCGCAGCAGTTGGTCAGTGTTGATTCTGGCATCGGCGGCAATGACGTTATTTCGGTTGACGCCGGTGATGATGTGGTCTTCGGCGGTGCTGGCGCGGATGATATTGATGCTGGCGAGGGTGACAATATCGTTCTTGGCGACAGCGGCAAGCTTGGCAGTCAGTTCAGCGGTAGTGGCGTTTTGATCGCGCAGCAGTTGACCAGTGTTGATTCGGGTATCGGTGGCGATGATGTGATCGTAACTGGTGCCGGTGATGATGTTGTCTTCGGTGGCGCTGGCGCGGACGATATCAATGCTGGCGACGGCGACAACGTGATCTTTGGTGATTCAGCCAGTCTGGAGCTGGTTTACAACGGGAACGGCATCGCTATCAGCCAGCAGTTCAACAGCGTTGATGCGGCACTGGGTGGCGACGATGTGATTACCGCAGGTTCGGGCGATGACGTGATCTTCGGCGGAGTCGGCGCTGACCGCATCAATGCCGGTGCGGGCGACAACATCGTCTTTGGTGACAATGGCCAGCTCCGCAACGAATACGACAACCAAGGCAATCTCATCCGGCAGGAAGTCAGTTCCACCTATGCCGATGTCGGCGGCGCGGACGTCATCTATGGCGGCGCTGGCGCGGACACCTTCGTTGGCGGCAGCGGCGATGACCGGATCGACGGCGGACTGGGCAGCGATCTGATCTTCGGTGACAACGCCGCTGTGGTCCGCGAATGGGTTATCGACGCGCGGGTCGGAAGGCAGCCGAAGTCGCTGGCGATAACGCTGCTCCATCATGATGCCACCAGCGAGAAGAAATACCCGAATACTTACGGCAATGACTATCTGGCTGGCGGCGGCGGCAATGACGTCATCTTCGGTGGCTTGGGCGACGACGTGATTCAGGGCGATGGCTCCATCGACATCGAAGTCTGGGCTTACCGGAATAGCGATGGGTTGCTCGCGCTTGGTCCTTCGGTGGCAGCCGGGACTGACGGTGACGACTACATCGAGGGCGGCGGCGGCAATGACGTCATCTTCGGTGGCCTCGGATCGGATGACATCATCGGCGGCAGCTCGGCGCTGTTCTCGCTGACCGCTGCCACCCAGCGTCCGGACGGCAATGACATTATCTTCGGCGGCTCGGGTGAGAATATCGACCGGGATTCGACAGGCTGGATGCATTCGGCGGATTCGGATGTGATCGTCGGTGACAACGGCAATATCCTGCGGGTGACGCCGGTGGCGGCGATGCTGGTCCAGCTGACCGGCGTCTCCCAGGCTGTGGCAGACGTCTTGGGCGACCAGACCCTGCGCGTGGTCTCGCTGTTGGACTACACCATCGGCGGGCCGGACAAGTATCCGTGGCTCTTCCCCGGTATGACTGCGGCTGATTTCAATAGCTCGGGCAGCGCTTGGCTGGATATTTGGGGCTCCGACGAGATTCACGGCGAGCAGGGCGACGACGCGATCTACTCCGGTGGCGGCGCTGACGTGATCTACGGCGACCAGGGCGATGACTACCTTGTCGGCGGTTGGGGCAACGACTGGATTTCTGGCGGAACGGGCAGCGATATCATCCTTGGCGATGATGAGGCTGGAGTCGGAGATTCAACGCAGCCCTCTGGCGTGAAGTACTCCAACGATGTGATCTTCGGCGGTTGGGATTCCGATCTGATCGATGGCGGTTGGGGTGACGACGCCATCTCCGGCGCCGAGGCTCTGGTTGAGGGCTATGCGGTCAGCCAACTGATCGGCCTGGTGCGCTCCGACTGGGAGCATCCGTTCAACGACGGCACCTTGCTCGGCTTCAATGGCAAGACACACGCCTTGTACAACAAGAAGTCGCCAAAGACCAAGATCATGCTGAATGCCGATGGCCTGGTCGATCCCAATTCTGCGATCGGGTTGGAGTGGTTCCTCAACAACGATCCGCAAGATGGCCGCCAGATCGATCTGTCGATCTTCACTGATGGCGACGATGTGATCTTGGGTTCGGCTGGGAATGACTGGCTGGTCGGCGGCACCGGCAAGGATGTGATCTGGGGCGGCAAGGGCGTAGACGTCTTGCAGGGTGACGACGATCTGAACACCAACGCTGGCAAGAACACCAGCAAAGACACCCACAAGTCGTACGCTGACATTCTCATCGGCGGCGGCTCGACGGACTACATCTTGGTCAACAATTCCAAGGATAAGAAGACCGCTGGCAATGGGTCGATGAAGAAGCAGTCCGTAGCGCTCGGCGGCAGCTATTTGGCAACCGTGTCGAAGTCGCTGCCGAAGTCGTTCGCCGCCGCGCTTAAGGTCTTCACCACCATGTCCGGCCCCCTGGTCGGCTTGGTGGCCACCGCTGGACAGACCTGGCTTAGCTCCCTGTCGAGCAAGGCCAAGTCGAAGGTGACCACCCTGACCCGCAACGGCCAAGACTTGGTTGGGCTGCGGGCCAATTACTCGGCGGTGCCCGATCCAGCGGGCTTGGCGAAGCTGATCGGATTGCAATTTGCGAAATTGAACCCCAAGCTGAAGAAAGCCACGGTGAGTTTCGCATTCAGCGTCGGCGCGGATAGCCCATTGGCGGCATTGCCGAGTTATCGGGTGAATATCACCCGTGATGCCAAGGGCAAGCAGAAAGTCACCACGCTTAGCAAAGCCGCCACCACCATCCCGCTCGCGCACGTTTCGCTGGCAGTTACATGAGCACGGCGAATGAGAAGGGGAAATGGGTAGAAAGGCGGGTTTGCTGATGGCCGCGTTAGCTGTGCTGGCAGCTGTCGGTTGCGGGGCGACCGAGCCAGTCGTGCCCAGCGTCACGGAGACGGTGCCTGAGCAGGATTGCTCGGGACTTGTCACCGCGATCAGCGGCGCAGTTAGCGACTATGTGGCCGTCTACGCGCTCGATCCCAGTGCCCAGGCTGAGGCCAGTGGCGAGCAAGCTGGGCAGCGGTTGCAGCAGACTTTGCAAAACACCTACCAGCAGCTCAGTTCCGCGCAGTGTGACCAACGCGCCTTCCTGGCTGACTTGAAAGCTGATTTGGCTGCCGTGCCCGCTGATGGCGTGATAGCCCAAGCGGTGCTGAGCAGGCTCTCGGCCAATATCACCGGTGAAATCTCCACTGCCAAGACGATCAGAGTCACCCCGAAAGCCGACCTGCATCAAGTGGTTGCCCAAGCGGCCCCTGGCGCGGTGCTGGAGCTGCAAAAAGGCAGCTACGCGCTCAGCCAGCCGTTGGTGCTGCTGGACGGTGTGGTCCTGCGCGGTGAGGGCGCGAAGCGGACGGTTATTTCCTCCACTGCCCCGGATGCGGCGTTGCTGGTGCTCGCTGGAGATGTCGTCACTTTAGAACAGCTTTCCATTATCCGCGATGCTGGCGTCCCCGGATCGGGAGTCATCGCGTCGGCTGCCAGTCTGCTGCGGCTCTCCGCCGTTAATATTTCCGGTGCGAGAGCCGCAGCTGACACCAGTGGTGGGGCGGGGGTGGATATGAGTTCTTCGGAGACGTTGGAGAATGTTGGCACGACGCTGGAGATAACTGATTCCACCTTTAGTTCCAACAGCTATGCCGGGGTCTCGGTCGGCGGCACGCATCAGGTGAGCATCGTCGGCTCCAGCTTCAGCAAGAATTCCCAATGCGGCATCTGCTTCCTCGGTGCGGCCAGCGGATCGGTCGAGAAGAGCAAGTTCAACTCCAACGGCATCGGGATCGCCGCCGTGGGCGACTCTGACCCGCTGCTCACCGCCACCACTTTTACTGCCGGTGATGTCGGTATCCAGATCGGTGACCGGTCCCGCGCCACAGTGGATGCGGTGACTATCTCCAAAGCGAAGAAGGCGGCGATCATCGTCGCTGGCACCGCCACCCCAATCATTAGAAAAGCCAAGTGCTCCCAGGTTGCGTACGGCATCGTGCTCAGCTCCGAAGCGCTCCCAAGTCTGATAGACAACACCTGTACTGTCGCCAAAGCGGCGTCAAAGGAGAAGTGAAATGAGTACCCTTTCCAAGAGCGTGGGCGCACTCGCCTCGTTGGCCCTAGTCTTCGGCTTGCTGGCGAATGCCCCAGCCGAGGCGTTCGCCGCCGATCCGCTGGTGTACGACGAGCAGGCAGTTGCGACTGGTCCGCGCCCCACCGAGGTTTTGGCCGCCTCCGGGCAGAGTCTGGTGGCGAAGGGCACTGGTGTGACCCAAATATCGCTAGACAACGGCCAGACCTGGGAGACGTCCGCCCTGCAGACGGGCGCACCGGCGGCGTATGTTGCCGACGGCAAGGCAGTCTGGGTTGCGTATAAGTGCGAGAAGGAAGACGACGGCGTAGTCACTTCATGGATCGCGGATAGCTGCGAGGGCGGCACTGTGGCGCAGCGGATCGTGGCGGTCTTGGATTTGGTGGCTAACACCCTCGCGGACTTTGCGGTCTATGGGAACGAGAAATTGCAGGCGGTCACCGCTGGGCACGCCATTCTGGGAAGCACCTCCGGCTGGTATCGGAAGACCCTCGCTGATTTGGCTGATTTCAGCGTACTGGGTGAAGAAGTCAGGTTCGATGCCAAGAAGGCTGAGCCGAAAGGCACGAAGAAACGTGTCGATTCTTTCGTCATGTCCGACAGCGCGGCGGCCCGGTTGACCAGCTACTACAAGTCGACCAGCGCCACCGCTTTGACCAGCTATGTGGACATTGACCTAGCCAGGCTCGATCCGGCCGCGCCCGACGCCGTGCCGTTCCGGGTCACCGGGCAAGTGCCTTATATCGGTTTCGGCGGCGATGACGGCACCGAATTGCAGTATGTGCAGCGCAATGGCAAGAGCGTGTCTTGGTGCGTCCGCGCCCAGAGCGCCAGCAAGGCCACCTGCAAGAAGATCGCCTCGGTGAAGTCCGGCGACAAGGTTTCCGCCGGGTTGAGCGCCGATGCGATCACGCTCACCATCAAGAACACGCTCAAGGTTTACGAACTGGGCGCCAAGAAGCTGCGCACGGTGAAGCTTTCCGGCACTTCGGCGAAATTCTTCGCGGTAGGCGATGCCGAACGGCCCTTGGCGCATTCCTACGCCGGGACCACCGGCACCACCTACAAGGTGACACTCGAGGGCACGTCCACCGCGTTGGCGGCCAGCCTCTTCACCGATTTCGCCGGACCGGTGCCGCCAAGCTCTCTCGATCTCGACTTGGTGAGCCTGGCTGGTACCGACAACCGCGACTTGGCCACCGGCTGGAAGCGCAGTGCGACCGCTGGCACATTGGCGCCAGCGAGCGATGAGGCGCTGATCGATCCGGTTGCGAAGCAGTACCAGATTTCCGGGCAGCGCTCCGCCGTGCTGAACGGCACCACCTTGACCCGCTATGACGGCGGCAAACTCACCGGCACGGTGAAGAAGGTGACCTCGCTGCTCGATGTCAGCGGCAGTTACGCGCTGGTGAATGCCGCAAAGAAGAACAAAGTCCTGCTGCCCAATGGCAAATACTGGGGCAGCTATTCGGCGGCGATCTTCGGCAGCTTGGCGGTGGAGTTGAATTCCAAGAAGACCGGCTTCAAGGTGGTGGACCTCTCCCAGCCTGCGAAGAGCCAGCTGAAAGATTCGGTCTCCAGCCTGACCGTGCTCGATCCGTCTCTCTCCGGCTACAAGATCAGCACCGCCTATCTTTACGGTGATCGGATCGCCTTCGGTTTGGTCCGGGGTTCGCTCTCACTGACCCAGCTTTACGACACCAGGGCGCAGCGACTTTATAAGAGTTGCGTTGACACCCTCCCAGTGGGCATCGGAGACGGGTTTGCGGTGCTTGAGGATCTTAGCGGCGCCCCGTCGTTCAAGATTTGGAACACTGACAGCGACACCGCTTGCGACGATCCGTCGCTTCCGCTGCTGGAAGACGCTGATCCAAGCGTCGATCCCGCCGCCTATGGCACCCAGGTGGCTTGGGTGACGCGGATTCAGGACAACACCGGCAAGGTGGAGCACAGCCTGCGTTTGGCCGATGTGTCCGATCTAGCCGGAGTGGGCAATGCCGCACCGAGGCTGCTCTCAGTCGAGGCGCCGGCCACGCTCAATGTGAATGGCGAATATTGGAAGCCCTTCTTCGATCTTTCCACCCCGGTCGAGGCTGGCACGCTGACCATTTCCAATGCCGCCGGTGTGGCGGTGCGCACCATCGCCGTACCAGCTAGCGCGGCAGACGGCTCAATCCGGACGTTGGCTGTCTCCGGTCAAGGCTGGGACGGGAAAGCCGACGATGGCACGACGGTCCCCAACGGCAAATACCTTTGGAAGTATCAGGCAAAAGACGCCGCTGACAAGGCTGTGAAGGCTGTTGACGGTTATTACGATCCGACTGGGACAATTACGGTCACCAATAAGGCCTTGCCGAAGCTGAGCGCGACCACCGCAAAGGTCTCCAATAAGAAGCCGAAAGTGAATCAGACCCTCACCGCCGTCTTCACCGCTTGGAAGCCCGCCGGTGTCAGCTATGTCTGCGATTGGTACCGCAATTCCACCAAGGTCGCTTCCGGGCCTTGCGATCAGACTCCCTATCTGACCACTCAGGCTGATTACGGGAAGAAGATCAAAGTTAAGGTCAGCGGCACCTGCCCGACTAGGGCTGAGGCTGATGAGGCGATAGCTCTGGGCACAATCGAGCAGGCCCCGGCATGCACCGGCTACAAGGCGGTGGCAAAGACCTCTGCGGCGAGCGCCAAGGTGGCCAAAGCCCCGATGCTCGCTGCCACGCCGGTGATTATCGATGCGGCGACTGCCGTGATCGGCACTGCGTTGGCAGTGGACCTGGGTGACGGTGACGACCATTGGCTGCCAGCCAGAGTCACAAACGAGAAGGTCAGCTACAAGTGGTACCGGGTGAATGCGAAGGGCAAGGCTTCAGCTATCTCTGCCAGTAAGGGCGGCACAGCGGCAACTTATGCGCCAGTAGCCGCTGATGTGGGCTATCGCATCAAAGTTGCGGTCAAAGTGACGGCCACCGGCTACACCACAACCACTCGGACGACTGCGCTGACTGGAGTCATCACCGCTTGAAGCTAACACCTATTGCCTCTGTGATAATATGTCGGCATGCAAATTGAGGGGAAAAACCTCAGCGTAAAAAACGATGAGGGCGATGTCCTGTTCGATAATATGAGTTTTCTGTTCCGAACGGGCGAGTTCACCATACTCGCCACCGACGACACCCAAAAAGCAGTTACATTCGCCATGCTGGCATCTGGCAGGCTCAGAAAATACACCGGATCGCTCAGCGCTTCGGAGGAACTTGGAACAGCTGCGGAAGCCGCGTTCAATTTGCGTGAGCTAAGAAATATGACAGCGGTGCCTTTTGTGCCGGTAATCGGTGAGCCGGACGAGTTCTTAAAGGCCTGGAGAGTCTTAAAGGAAGAGTTTCTGTTCGCTGGCGAAAATGTTTCCCGCGAGTCTGTCTTAGAATACATGGGCAGCGTGATGGGTGTCGGGCCAGCAGGTTTGGCATCGCTCAGGCTGAAAAGTGTGCCGGGGCCGGTGCGCATCAAAATGTTTACCGAATTGGCGGCTATGCGGCCCGGAGTCCGATTCGTATTTGTGACCCATCCGGAGCGGTATGCCGGTTTGCCAAACGAATGGTTTGCGGCGATAAAAGAGATACAGCATGGTGACAACGCGGTGATCTTGCTCACCACCAAAGTGGTGGCCGAGTTTCTCAATGAGGGCTATTACGACCTGGACGACTCCATGAAATACCGCGAGCCGAAGCCGAGCGCGGAGGCAGTTGCGGCAGGCGGGGGGAGCCTCGTAATCAAACCTGGCGCGGGCTACGGAAGTTGAACAAGGTGTGAAAACAGTGAGAATGAAGTTGAAATGATAATTCTCAGGATTGCGATCAACAGCATCGGGAGATTTGCCACCCGCAAGCTCACCAGGCTGGCGCTCGTCGCGCTCTTGATCATCCCTTTGCTCTATAGCTCGCTTTACCTTTACGCTAATTCAGACCCGTACACGAACCTGAAGAATGTGCCGGTAGCCATTGTGAACAACGACACCGGCACCGTTTCCACGAGTCCTGGGGACGAGGACGCCTCGACGAATCCCGACCTGCCAAAAAATATGGGGGTCCAGCTTGTGGAAAGCTTGCAAAAGGATGGCACTTTCGATTGGCAACTTGCAGACGCGGCGGATGTGGAGCAGAAAGTCTTCGACGGGGAATATGCGTTCGCCATGATCATCGGTGAGGATTTTACCGACAACATCAACAAGCTCGCTAAGTTCGATGCCGTGCAGACCGAGATGGAGCTTATCCTCAACGATGCGAATTCCTATGTTCTGCACGAAATAGCCGAGCAGTTGGAGTTCAGGGTGACTTCCGAGGTGGCTGGCCAAATCAGCAAGCAGGTGATGATGCTGCAGTTGGCCGGAATCGCCGAAATCCGGGCCAGCCTGGTGAAAGCTGGCGATGGCGCCGCCGAGTTGGCAGCGGGGCTGGCTACCGCGTCCGATGGTTCTGACAAACTCAAGGCTGGCGTCGAAGAATTTGCCGGGGGGTTGTTGCAGGTCAAAAAGGGCATAGACGAGTTGAACACCAGCGTCAAAGCGTTGCCAGCGGCCCTGAAGCAGCTGAAGAACGGCTCGGCGCAGTTGAAGAGCGGCCTGGATCAGGTCAACTCGATCACCAAAGAAGTGGATGGCTACGAAGTCAAAGTCAACAAAGCCTGGAACAAGATCGTCGCTGAGCTGCGGACGCTGATAAACCAGTCCGACTTGCCCGATGACATCAAAGCAGACCTGTTGGCCATCGTAAACGAAGCCGATCAGGCGGTGACGACCATCCACCTGGACATCAGCCAATATGCCAACGCCATCGATCAGCTTGATACTGGGGCCGGGCAGCTGGATAGCGGGATCGGGCAACTGCAAAAAGCTGATTCCAAGCTAGTCGCCGGGATTCAAAAACTTGATGACGGCGTTGACCTGCTGCAGTCCAATTTTGGCAAGATCGTCGTCGCGGTGACACAGCTATCGAATGGGCTCAAAGAGTTGGCCGCAGGCGCGGACACGCTTGAGGACGGTTTGAAAACGGGCGTCGATTCGCTGCCCAATCTCACCGAAGCAGAGCGCAAGAATTTTGTCGACGTGGTGGTCAACCCGTTGACCTTCAAAACCAACACCGTCGCAGCGGCGATGAGCTACGCGATCGGGCTGGCGCCGTTCTTCATGGCGCTGGCTGGCTGGATCGGCGTGTACATCCTGTTCGTCCTGATGCCGCCCATTTCCACCAGGGCGCTGATTTCCAATGTCTCACCCTGGAAAGTCGCCCTCAGCGGATGGCTGCCACCCGCGCTCATCGGCATCGGCCAGATGTCGATAATGCTCGTCGCCCTGCACCTCATCATCGCGCTTTCGCCGGTCTATACCCTGCTCAGCGTGCTTTTCCTCTTCTTGATGGTGCTGACCTACCTCACCATCGTGCATTTCCTGGTCACCGCGTGGGGGAAAGTGGGCCTATTCCTCGGCCTAGTCTTGATGATCGTGCAGTTGACCACCTCTGGCGGCACCTTCCCCTGGCAGACCATGCCCGAAGTGGATCAGTTCCTCCACTCGTTCCTGCCGATGGCCCACGCGGTTGACGGCCTGAGAAACCTTCTCTACGGCGGTTCCCTGGAGATAGCCTCCCAAAAGGCGATGGTGCTGTTTGCCTACTTCGCCGCCTTCGCCGGTCTGGACCTGCTAGCCGTCTCAATCCGCCAACGCTGGTCGATGAAGCTGCTCTTCCCCGCGCTCTAACCCCCGAGCCCAGCCGCAGCGCTGGCGAGTACGGCCACCAGCACGACCGCCTCAATGACTTGC
>JAIRXX010000258.1 GCA_031268065.1 Propionibacteriaceae bacterium | reverse complement strand
ATCCAGCAGGGCCAGCTGTCAGCTGCGGAAGTGGATGAATGGCTGGACGCGCATATCGCCAGCATCCCGATGCCCACAAGCTGGCAGGCAAAGGCGTATCGGGAGAAAGCCGGTGCGGCCATCGCCCGTTTCCAGCGCTGGGCGGCCAGCCGCGATGCCGAAGTGCTGGGCACGGAGGTGGCTTTTGAATTCACCCGCGAGTTGTCCGGCGTCCGATTGCGGATCAACGGCGCGATTGACCGGCTGGAGCGCGTCGAGTCCGGCTTGCAGGTGGTCGATTTCAAAACCGCGCGGGTGGTGCCCACCAACCGGGCGGTGCGCGGCCTGGAACAGCTTGGGGTCTATCAAACCGCCATCGAATCAGGCAGCTTTGCGGCGGGCGACCGATCCGCTGGGGCCGAGGCTGTCTATCTGGGCAATGAGTACGCCAGCGGCCAGCCCGTCACCCGCCGCCAAGACGCTTTGTCCACCCATCCACATTTGGGGGACGATCCGCAAGAGGCGGACTATCCAAACTGGGTGGAGCACCGGTTGGCCAAAGCCGCCCGGATCGTCGCGGCCGGGGAATATCCGGCCATCGGGAACGAGCATTGCCAAGGGTGCTCCTTCAATGCCGGCTGTCCGGTCAAAGGAGCTTGAATGCTGAACGAACCCAGTGATTTGGCCGAGGTGTTGGGCATTCCCTTTTCCGCCGAACAGCTCCAGGCCATTGCCGCGCCGCTCAGCCCAGGGGTGATCATCGCTGGAGCGGGTTCGGGGAAAACGACGGTGATGGCGGCGCGGGTGGTTTGGCTGGTCGGTTCGGGCCAGCTGGAACGCGGGCAGGTGCTCGGCCTGACGTTCACCCGCAAGGCCACCGCCGAATTGTCCGCCCGGATTTTTTCGGCCCTGGCCAAAGCTGGGATCAGCGATGAAGATGAGGAATTGGTGCTCACCTATGATTCCTTCGCCGCTCGGCTGGTGCGCGAATACGGGATGCTGCTCGGGGTGGAGCCAGAGCTTCGGCTGCTGAATGACGCGGCCAGATTCCAATTGGCCTGCGAAGTGGTTTCCGCCGCTCCCGGACCTTTCGCGCACTTTGGCGACTCGTCCGTTCCCGCTCTGGCCAGAAGGGTGCTCTCGCTCGCCCAGGCGATGAATTCGCATCTGCTCGGCGATGCCGATTTGCGCGGGTTTGCGGCGGCTTTCCAGCAGGAATTGGAGCAGGCCCCGCTGTACCGGGGAAAGCCCTACGCCGATATCGCCGCAGCGCTGCAGACGACGTTGGCCCGGACAGAATTGCTGCAACTCGTTGACGCCTACCAGCAGGCCAAAGCGAGCCGGGGATATGCGGATTTCTCCGACCAATTGGCCTTGGCAGCCGAGATAGTGAAGCGGCACCAAGCAGTGCCGGATACTTTGCGCAGCCAATATCGGATCGTCCTGCTCGACGAATACCAAGACACCTCGGCGGCCCAGGCCACATTGCTGGGTCGCCTGTTCTCCGGCGAAACCCCGGCTACGGGCCTAGGCCATCCGGTGAGCGCCGTGGGCGATCCGAGCCAGGCGATCTATGGATGGCGGGGTGCTGCGTCAAGCAATATTTTGGGCTTCGCCGCCCAATTCCGAAAAGCTGACGGATCGCAGGCCGATTCCTATCCGCTCAGGGTTAACCGGCGCAGCCAGGGCCAGATCATCGGCCCGGCGAATGAGCTGGCGGCGGGGTTGCCCGAGCGGGCCGGACGCCCGGAGTTGGCGCTGACGCTGCCCAAATCAATCGGACGCGGGCGGGTGGAAACGGCCCTGTTCGACACCTGGGCGCTCGAGTTGGCTTCCATAGCCGATAAGATCGCCGCACTCGTGGAGACCGGCGTGGTTTCCGGTTGGAAATCCGTCGCGGTCCTCGCCCGCACGAATTGGCAGGTTTCCGATCTTTACACGGTGTTGGCCGCTCGTGATATCCCGGCGGAAATCGTCGGCTTGGGCGGGCTGCTGCGCGTGCCAGCGGTGGCGCAAATCTTGGCCACGCTCCAAGTCTTGCACGATCCGATGGCCAATCCGGCGCTGGTGGAATTGCTTGGCGGGCCAAGATGGGCGATTGGCAAATCCGATCTGGCGGCGTTGGGGAAACGCGCCCGCCAGCTTGACCACGGCGAGCCGAGTTTGCTGGAGGCCGTCTATGACCCGCCGCCTGATATCTCCCCTGAGTGCGGTCGGCGCTTGGCGTTGTTCAGCGCCGAATTGGATGAGTTGGGCAGTTGGGCATCCGGATCGCTGATCGATTTGGTCGATCAAGTCGCCGCCAGGCTCGGGGTGCGCGGGGAGCTTCGGGTGAACGGCTCGGGCAGCGCGATGCTGACGGCATTCCGCGATGCGGTTGGCGAATATGCTTCCTTCGGCGCCGACGCCGATTTGGGCGGGCTGCTCGCCTATCTCGAAGCTGAGCTAACTGAGGGGATGGGGTTGGAGCAGCCGGTGTTGAGCCAGGAGGATTGTGTGAAGCTGCTCACCGTCCACCGGGCCAAGGGGCTGGAATGGGATGCCGTCTTCCTGCCCGCGCTGGCCGACCAAGTCTTCCCCTACCGTCATGGCGAGCCGCTATACACCAGCAATCCGACGGTGCTGCCCGCGCCGCTGCGCGGAGACGCCGGGGCAATACCGCAACTCCATGCTGTCACCAAGGCCGGGCTGGCCGATTACGCCGAGCAGATGAAGCTGGCGCACCGCCAGTCGGAAGACCGCTTGGCCTATGTCGCTGTCACCAGGGCAAAAACGATGGTCTATGCCAGTTCCCATGTCTGGATCGCCGGCCTCAAGACCGCGCGGACGCCTTCGCCCTATTTCCAAGTGTTGCGGGCCTTCGCCGACGTCCACAGCGAGCCGGAGCAATTCTCCGCCGAGAATCCGCACCAGCTAGCCGAGACAGAGTTGGCCTGGCCCGACCTCGGCGATATCGAGCATCGCCGCCGCCGCAGCTTGGCCGCTGAGTCGGTGCGCGAAGCGCTGGCCAGGCAAGGTGCCGGACAACCGCTGCCGCCAGAACTGCTGGCTTGGGCACGCCGCGCCGACGCGCTGATTGCAGAAGCTTTTCCAGAACCGCTGGTGGAAGCGCCGCGCTACCTGTCGGTGAGCGCATTGTCCCGGCTGCGCAAAGACCGGCACGCCTTCCTCCAAGATTTGCTGCTGCCCACCCCAAAGCTGGTGCGGGAGTCCCAGCGGGCCGGATCGCGGTTCCACCGCTGGCTGGAGCAGCGGATGGCCGGTCAGCTGACTTTGGACGATGAGCAATTCGGTGATTTGCCCGCCGCCGACACTGAATTGATCGCGGCTTTCTCCGCCAGCCGTTACGCCGATCTCACCCCGGTCGCAGTGGAGGCCCCCTTTACGCTGACTCTCGCCGGAAAGGTCATCCGAGGGCGGATAGACGCTGTTTTCGCCGCAGTGGGTTCCCACGCCTACCAGGTGGTGGATTGGAAAACTGGCGATGCGCGGCGCTCCGACCCGCTCCAGTTGGCCTGCTACCGATTGGCCTGGTCCCGGCTGCGCGGCGTCGGACTCGACCAGGTGGACGCCGTTTTCTACGACCTGAGCCGGGGCGAGGAGGTCCGCCCCGCCCAAATATGGACCGACGCCCAGCTGGAAGAGTTAGTGGCTAACGTTGCCGGTGATGAATGACTCCAAGTTGTGGTTGCTGCCCGGCCAGTTGGACAGCCATGCCGACCGGACTGCCGGGTTGGACTGGTTGGCTGCCCAATGGGCTGGGCCTAAAGCACGGATGGTGGCCGTGGCGCCAGATTCGGGCATCGAATGGAGCGCTGGGCTGCCGTTGCTGAGCCGCGTGGACCAGCCCTACGATCCAGACAGTTGCTTCTACCTGGGCCGCCTGCCTGATGGCCCGGTCTTCGCGCGGATGCTGCCCCAGGCCCAGGGCGAGGTGCGCGAACTGCTGGATGACATTCCCAGCGGTGACATCCAAATAGTCTTCGCGGCTGCCGCCCTGGTCAATTGGCATTCCCAGGCTGGATTCTGCCCGGTGTGCGGCAATGCGACCAAGGTTGAGCCGCCGGGGTGGTCGCGGAGCTGCCCGGTGTGCCCGCGCGAGCTGTTTCCCCGCACCGATCCGGCGGTGATCGTCGCCATCCGGGACCGGGATAACCGGCTGCTGCTGGGGAGGCAACCAGTCTGGCCGCCGAGGCGGATGTCGGTCTTCGCCGGTTTTGTCGAGGCCGGTGAGTCCCTGGAGCAGGCTGTCCACCGCGAAGTGGCCGAAGAAGTCGGGATTAAGTTGGAGAGCGTCTGCTATTTCGGTTCGCAACCCTGGCCTTTCCCGCGCTCGCTGATGCTTGGCTTCACTGCGCGGGCACGGACAACCCAACAGCAGATCGACGGCGAGGAGATCGAATACGCCCGTTGGTTCAGCAAAGCCGAATTCACCCAAGCGGTGGCGGCAGGCGAATTGCTGCTGCCCAACGCCCATTCCATCGCCCGCCGGATGATCAACGGATGGCTGGGCGACACCTTGCCTTTGTGAGCCAAGGCGCGTAGCTAAAGGCGCTTGGCCAGGCCGGAGGCGCGGCGGGCGCGGTTGACAACGGCGCGGCGCAGGGCTTCTTCGCTGCCGATCAGCCGGACTCCGCTCTTGGCCCTGGTGATGGCGGTGTAGAGCAATTCCCGGTTGAGCAGCGGGGAGTCTAACGGCGGCAAGATCAGGCTGACTGTCTCGAATTGGCTGCCTTGGGCTTTGTGGACGGTCATGGCGTGGGCGGGCTGCACCTCCTCCAGCAAGAAGACTGAGACGGCATGGCTGTGCCCACCCCGGCTGAAATACGCCAGTTCGGCAGTCCCTTCGGCATTTGCGACGACGATGCCGGTGTCGCCATTGGAAAGCCCGATATCGGGCATGTTTTTGGTGACCAGCAATGGCTGTCCGGGATACCAGTGTTGTTGCGGGTCGAACGACGGATCGGCTTCGGCCAACCATTCTTCCACCGCGCCAGTCCACCAAGTGACGCCGTGGCGTCCTTGGCGGTGGCCGCAGAGCAGCCGGTGGGCGTCCATCGCGGCCAGCGCCTGGTCGGCGTCGCCTTCGCGGGCGGCGGCGA
>JAIRXX010000203.1 GCA_031268065.1 Propionibacteriaceae bacterium | reverse complement strand
GACATTCTCGATCTGCCGCGCAGCGACTACCTGGGGCAATTCGGGATCGGGCTGCTGAGCTGCTTCATGGTCTCCGACGCCATCCGCATCGTTTCGCGCAGCGTCAAAGGCGGTCCGGGGGTCGAATGGGTGGGCGACGCCAATGGGACTTTCACCGTGCGGCAGTTGGAAGGCGGCGTGCCGTTTGGAACCTCGGTCCACCTCCAGCCCCGCTTCGACAGCAAAGATTTGCTCTCCCAGGCGACGGTGATCCGGCTGGCGAAGGAATTCGGCGAATTCCTGCCGGTCCCGGTCTATGTCGATCTGCCGCACGACAGCGAGCGGATCAACCGCGATCCAGTCTTCCTGTATCCCGATCCCGACCCCGCCGACTTGCACCGCTTTGGGACCGAGTTCATCGGCGCCCGTCCGCTGGACGTGATCAACATCACCGCCCCCGCGACCGGGACCAGGGGCAAGGCCTTCGTGCTCCCGTTCTCGCCGCCGCCCAACGCCAGGCAGGCGTCCAGGGTCTATCTGGGGCGGATGCTGCTCTCCGAACGCGCAGACGGGATGCTCCCGGACTGGGCTTTCTTCGTCCGCGCGGTGCTGGACTCCACCGATTTGAGTCCCACAGCCAGCAGGGAATCGGTGGTCGAGGATTTCCGGTTGGAGCACACCAGGGAAGAACTGGGCAACGCCATCCGGCGCTGGCTGGTGGAGCTGACTTTGAGCGATCCCAGGAGATTGGGGCAATTTCTCGCCGTCCACGAGTCGGCGCTGAAGCAGCTAGTCCTGCATGACGAGGAATTGGCTGGCTTCGTGATGAGGTTCCTGTCGGTGGAGACCTCACTGGGCCGGATGACCATTGAGCGGCTGACCAAGGCGCATAAGACGATCCGCTACACCGAGACATTGGACGAATTCCGCCAAGTGGTCGCAGTGGTCCGCGATGACATGCCCGTGGTCAACGGCGGCTACGTGCATGACGCCGAATTGGTCCGAATGCTTCCCGGCCACTATGACGTTGCGGTGGAACGGGTGAACGTGCTGGCGATCCTCGACCATCTCGATCCGCCGCCGCTCGACGACCGCTCGATAGCGGTTGAATTGGAGGAGCGCGGCACCCGCGCCCTGGATGGGCGAGACTGCCAGGTGGTGGTGCGGATCATGGACCAACCTGACACTCCAGCTTTGTACGTGGCCGATTTAGACACTTTCCGCCATCTCGACCGCGCCCGGACGGGTGAGCTTTCCAGCCCGCTGTGGCGCGGCCTGCTCTCCCAGGTGGATGACATGATGACGGCTGAACGCGCGGCGAAGCTGGGCGACTTCTCAGCGCGGCTGTGCCTAAACTGGGGCAATCCGCTGATTCGGATGCTGGCCAGATCGACCGACGAGGAAGCTTTCGTCTCCAGCCTGCAAATCTTGTACGCGCAGTCGCAATTGGCCGGACACCAACCGCTCACCGCCGCCGACCGCAAATTGCTCTATTCCGCGCTGACCGACTTGGTGGCCATGCGCGTCAACTCCGACTCCATCATTTTGGCTGATTTTGAATAGTGGCGGCCAATAGCCAAGTCGTCGCCGTCAGAGAGGAATACCGTGGGAACCAAGCAGCTCAGGACTGAGATAAAAGAGCTATTCCAGCAGATAGACCAGATGTATTGGAGTCCGCAGGAGAGGCAGCTGATCAACCGGGCCGTCGATCTCGCCCGTGAAATCGGCGACGAGGAATTGGAATACCAAGCCCGGATGCGGCTCACCGCCAGCGCCGCGCAACTGGGTGACACCGATTCCATGCTGACCAGCTTCGCCTGGTGCTTGGCGAAATACGACTCGGACCCGCGAAAATTCGCCGCCGATTTGGAAAACGGGGCCGCTGACATCCTCTGGCATTTCAAGTGGATGATTGGCGCGCTGGACCGAAACTCGATCTTCGCCCTCGCCCAGAACGAAGCGATGTTGGACGATATGGAAGCCCATTACCGCAAGGCTGGCCTGGGGATGAGCGGGGTGATAACTGCGAGGTTCACCCACTCTTGGCGGACTGGCCAACTTGAGCGGGCCAAAGAATTGCGCGTGCTGCTCAATTCGACTCCGCGCGATTCGCACAGCCATTGCGATGCTTGCGGGCGCAGCCAGCTGGCGGAATTCGCCCTTGAAATGGGTGAAGAGCAGGATGCTTTGCGGCTGGTGGACGAGATAGTCGAAGGCGGCTACTCCTGCGGCGAGGAGCCAGAAGGCGCACTCGCGGCCACCCTGGTGGCCAAGCTCCGCGCCGGACGCCTGGAAGATGCCCGCGCTGACCATTCCCGCAGCTATCGCCTGGCGCGGACAAACCCCGACCGGATCGGCATCGTCGCAGACAATATCGCCTTCTGCGCGATCACTGGCAACGAGGCGCGAGGGCTGGCTATGGTCGAGCGGCACATCAATTGGCTGGCCCACGACCTGCTGGACGAGGGCGGCCACCTGCGGTTGCTGCTGTCCATCGGTTCGGTGCTGGAAGCGGTGAAGAACGCCGGACACCCCGACCAATTGGTGCGCGGGGCGAGCAACACCGCGCTGGAGCCGTTCTTCGGCTCCCGGCAGGAGCCGTGGACGGTGGCTGAGCTGGCCCCGGCGGTCTGGGAAGCCGCGGCTAAAATCGCCGCCGGGTTCGACGCCCGCAATGGGAACGACTACGTTTCGGGCAAGATAGGCCTGGCCAAGCAACTTCTGGACGAGCACTACGACGTCCCCATCCACTCCGACAGCTTCCTTGCCGCGCCGCCGCCCGAGGTGGGCGCCCCAACCGACTTCAACGGCTGGTACCGCATGTCGGTGACCTGCGCGGTGTCGGGAAGGATAGAAGAGAGCCTGGAGGCCGGACGCCGGGCGTTGGATAAGGCCGTCACCCCCCAGGAGCGGGCAGACGCCTACACGGTGATCATCGGCGGCTTGGTGGCTACCGATGCCGAAGACGAAGCTGAGGCAGTCTTGGCGCAGCGTATCGCGCTGTTGCGCTCTGAAGGCAAAAAGACCGCCGCCGCCACTGAGAAAAAACTTGGCCTGATCCTCTACGGGAAGCTGGACGACGACAGCATCCCAGCTTTGGAAGCCGCTATCGCGCGTTGGCGCGGGGCCGCCGATGCGACGCTGGCTGACGTGCAACTCAGCTTGGCGGCGGCGTTGGAAGAGACCGAAGCCAACGGTGAGCGGATTGCGGAGTTGATCCGGCAAAGCATCGCCAACAGCGAAGGCAATCCCCGATTGCGGCAAAGTGCGCTCTTCAGATACATCAGCGCCCAGGAGAGCAGTTGGGAAGAGGCGGTGGAGAGCTGCGAAAAGATCCTCGCCCAAGACCCTCCAGAGGGCGTGCGGGCTGCGGCGCTGCGGGCGCAGGCGAGGCTGTTCGGAGCTGCCGGGGAATTTGAGAAGGGCGCCGCCGCCGCCGACGAGGCCGCGCGGGTCAATGCCGCGCTGCGCTTCCACGGCTCCACCGCGACTGCCGCTGATTTGGCCGGGCAGTTGCTGATGAACGCGGGCCGCGCCGATGAGGCGCTGACCCGTTTCCAATATGCGCTGCGGGAAGCGGAGCAGGAAGCCGACGCCGGGCCGTTGATCGGTTTGAAATTCAGCCTGGGCCGGGCCATGTTGCTGAGCGGGCACCCAATGGAGGCGGTGGAATTATTCGGTGAGGTGAACAGCCTGGAGGCCGATTTGGAAGCCTCAGACGGTGATCGCGCCGAGACGCTGAGTTGGCTGGGACGGGCGTACTACGACTTCGAGCGCTACGGAAACGCCGTCTCCTGCTACTCCGACGCCGCCGAGCTGTTCACCAATGCCGAGCGGCCAGTTGACGCGGCCAGCGAATTGCTGCGCAAAGGCAGGCTGCTCGCCCAATTCGAGGAATACGACGACGCCAGCGAGGCATTGGCGAAAGCCCTTGAATTGGTGGGCGAAAACGAAGAGGCGAACGGTTTGCTGGTCCGCCTATTCGAGGCCTGCGGCGACGTCAAATGCAAGCAGGGCAACGCCGACGGCTTGGCAGACTTCGACCGGGCCATAGAAATCTCATTGAAAGACGAGCAATCTTGGTACGCGGCGGACATGCTGGACTCCAAGGCGCGTGGCCTGCTCGCGCTGGAGCGCTATGAGGACGCGGTGGCGGCATTCCTGAATGCGGCTGACGCTTACAGCGGGGCTGACGACGAAATGGCGGCCACCAGGGCAGAATTCTTCGCTGGACAGATCGCCTGCGCCGAATTGGAGCAGAACGAGGCCGGCGCCGCGCTGATGTCCAATGCGCTGGAGCGCAGCGAGCGGCTGGAAAGCCCAGAAGCGCTGAATCTGCGCAACGCCATCGCGCTGAAACTCGGAGATGTGCTGGAGGGCCTGGGGCGGATCACCGAGGCCAACGCCGCCCGCGCCCAAGTCCAAGAATAAATACGCCCAACTCGGGCCGCGAGAACCAGGCGTCGGGGTGCGCCCAGGTTTCGCGTCCCATGCCGTCTTGCGTGGAGGGGAAGGGTTCGGTTAGGCGAATTCGGCCAGGGTCGTCTTGGCTTGGTCGAGCCAGGTCTGATAGGTGGCGATAGATTCGTTGGCTTTGTCCACGGCGGATTGATCGCCGCGCGCTTCGGCTTTGACGATTTTCTGGCGCAGCTTCTCAATCTCAGCGGTCAGCATCGCCACGGTGTCTTCAGCCCGGCTGCGCGCCTCTGGATCGGTGCGGCGCCACTCGTCCTCTTCAGCGTTGCGAATCGCGTTCTCAATCGACTTGACCCTGGTGTCCAAGCTGCGAATCTGCTCGCGGGGAACCCGGCCCACCTGGTTGTACTGCTCCAGGAAGGTGCGGAAGGCGCTGCGGGCGGTATTCACATCGCTGACCGGCAAAATCTCCGCCTCGGCGGCGGCCAGCAATCCCTCTTTGCGGGAGAGGTTTTCCGTCTGCTCGGCATCTTGGGATTCAAACACCGCTTGGCGGGCGCCGAAGAAGGTGTCCTGCAGAGCGCGGAATTCCGTCCAGAGCTGGTCGTCCACCTCGCGCTGAGCCGCGCCTGCGGCCTTCCAGCGATTCATCAATTCGCGGAAAGCCCCTGCGGTGGGGCCCCATTGGGTCGAGTGGGCCAGTTCGCGGGCCTCGTTGAGGATTTGCTCCTTCGCCTCCCGTGAGGCGTCCCGTTTGGCGTTCTGTTCCGTGAAGAACGCCTTGCGGCGGCGGGTGTAAGTCGTCCGCGCCGAAGAGAAACGATGCCAGAGTGCGTCATCGGTGGCCCGGTCGATGCGGGGGAGCACCTTCCACTCTTCGAGCAGGCTGCGTAGGTTGTTGACCCCGCCCCGCCAATCCGAGCCTTGCGAAATCCGCTCAGCCTCCGCCACCATGCGTTCCTTGGCCGCCTTGGCTTCTTCCTGCAGGCGGACCCGCTCGGCCTTACGCGCGTCGGACTGCTCGGAAATCAGTGGTTGCAAGGCCTCCAGCCGCTGCGTCAGACCGGCCAAGTCGCCCACGGCGTTAGCCCCATTCACATTGGCTATCGCGGCGTTGACCGATTTCTTTGCCTCTTCGGGTGAAAGCGCCCCAGCGGAGATTCGCTGCTCCAGCAGGGAGACCTCCACTTCCAGCGTCTCAAAGCGGCGCACGTAGAACGCCAAGGCATCTTCGGGGGTGGCAGCTGGGATTTGACCGACTGGACGTTCGCCGTCGCCGGTAAGCACATACACCGTGCCATCATCGGCGACCCGTCCGAAGCTCGCCGGACCTGTGGTCTGATTCATAGGATCATCTTGCCTGAATTTTGGGGAAAAGTACCAATGGAAGGCCATAAGTTGGCTGAGCGACCCGGCAGGCGGCGCAAATTGGGCCAATTCAGCCCCGGTTTTCGGCCATCACGGCTCGGACAACGGCCAATGAAGCCGCCCGGCGCCGGCTCGAATCAACCCGGCGCAGCTGAATGGGCGCGGGCAGGCGTCCAAGCGGTAGGCTACTGGGCGTGTTTGTGGCAAGTTTTGTGACCGGGCCTTGGCAGGCCAATTGCTATCTGTTGGCGGCGGATGGCTCAGACGACGTGGTGATTGTTGATCCGGGGATGGACGCCGCGCCGACCGTCTTCGCGGCTGTCGCCGAGCATGGGTTGAAGCCGGTTGCGGTGCTGGCCACCCACGGACATCTGGACCATGTCGCCGACGCGGTGAAAGTTTGCGCCGAATACGGCATCCCGTGCTGGATTCACAGCGCCGACCGCCACCTGCTCGCTGACCCGATAGCCGGGTTGGGCAGCGACTCGGCTGAATTGGTCCACCAGCTCTATCCAGACGGCTTCACGCAGCCCGACGAAGTGCGGCTTTACGACGGTTTGGACACGTTGAGCGTCGCGGGCATGGAATTCACCCTGGTCCACGCTCCGGGGCACACCCAGGGTTGTGTGCTGCTGATGCTCGCCTATCCCGGCGGCAAGCCAGTCTCGCATTTGGTCCTCAGCGGCGATGTGCTCTTTGCCGGTTCGATTGGGCGCACCGACCTGCCTGGCGGCGATATTCAGCAGATGCGGCAGACGTTGGCCGGGCCGGTACTCGCCCTGCCGGACAGCGCCGGAATCTTGCCCGGACACGGCCAACAGACTTCCATGGCCGCCGAGCGGGCCAACAACCCCTACCTGAGCCAAGCCTTCCTGGGCAGGCCAGCCGCTGCGGCGGGAGAGCGCTGATGGCAGCAAAGAAACTCTCCGGCTTCCCCGAATTCCTGCCCGAGGGCCGCATTGTCGAGCAGCGGGTATTGGAGAGCCTGTCCCGGACGTTTGAATTGCATGGATTTGGTTCCATCGAGACGCGGGCGCTGGAGACGATGGACTCGCTCACCCGCAAAGGCGAAATAGACAAAGAGGTCTACGCGGTCAAGCGCATCCACGCTCCCGCCGACGCCCCGGCGGAATTCGGCCTGCATTTCGATTTGACCGTCCCCTTCGCCAGGTACGTGCTGGAGAACGCCGGGAGGCTGGCCTTCCCCTTCCGCCGCTACCAGATTCAGAAGGCGTGGCGGGGGGAGCGCCCGCAAGATGGCCGTTACCGCGAATTCACCCAGGCTGACGTCGATATCGTCGGGCAGGGCGAATTGGCGGCCCACCACGACGTCGAATTGCCGCTGGTGACCTTGGACGCGCTGGAGAGGCTGCACGTCGATTTCGGCATTCCACCGGCGACGATGGAAGTGAGCAACCGCAAACTCTCCGAGGGTTTCTATCGCGGGCTGGGCTTGGCCGATCCGATGGCGGTGCTGCAACTGGTGGACAAGCTGGACAAAATCGGCCCGGACGCCGTGCGCGGACTGCTGCTGGAAGAGCTGGCCATGCCACCCGCCGCGGCAAACGCCTGTCTGCGGCTCGCGTCGATTCGCGCGGCTGACACGTCATTCGTGGACGAAGTGCGTGGAATCGGCGTGGAACACCCGCTGCTCGACACCGGGCTGGAAGAACTCGCCCAAGTGGTCCAGACCGCCCAGCAGCTGGTCCCCGGCAGATTGGTGGCGGCGCTGAAGATCGCCCGCGGCCTGGATTACTACACCGGCACCGTCTATGAGACGTCGATGCGCGGGATGGAAGCCATCGGTTCGATCTCCTCTGGTGGCCGCTATGACTCGCTGGCCAGCGACCAGAAGAACAGCTATCCCGGCGTGGGGCTGTCGATTGGGGTGAGCCGGATTTTGGTGCCGCTGATCGGCAAGGGGGCCTTGGGCGCGTCCCGCCCGGTGCCCACCGTGGTGCTGGTGGCCGTCGATTCCGAGGACGCCCGTTTGGCGGCCAACGAGACGGCGACGCGATTGCGCTCCAGGGGGATTGCCGCCGAAGTCTCACCCAATGCCGACAAATACGGCAAGCAGATTCGGTATGCGGATAGGCGCGGCATCCCCTATGTGTGGTTCTCGGCGGGCGAGGTGAAAGACATCCGCACCGGGGAGCAGCAGCCCGCTGATCCAGATAGCTGGGTGCCACCGGCAGCGGACTTGCGTCCAAGCGTCGTACAATCGTAAGTCGCGTTATCAATCACGGAATAGATGAGGTGTGGAGCATGCTCCGAACGCATTTGGCAGGCAAGCTGAGCAGAGAAGACGTCGGCGCCGAGGTGACTTTGGCTGGATGGGTGGCAAAACGCCGCGATCTGGGCGGGGTGGCCTTCATCG
>JAIRXX010000196.1 GCA_031268065.1 Propionibacteriaceae bacterium | reverse complement strand
CTCCTGTGTGGTAGCCACGAGGAGGCGGCCTTCGGCCCGCGTTGGAGCTTGGCCGTAGAGGCCGAGGCTGATCGGCACCTGCGTCCAGGCCAGACCCGTATGGGCGAGCTTCGGCGGCGCTTCACGCCGCGCTCGGTGCAGAGCACCCTCGCCTTCATGCGGCTATGGCAGAGGTCTTTCCCGGCGTGGAAGCTGCCACCAGTCAAGACAAGCCTCCCGCTGCGGCATTCCGAGGCACCCACTTCACAGCAGGCAACGTACAGTTCAGGGAAAACGACTGACCACAGCTCACTTGCTGCAAGGGTGAGTGGAAAGTGCCTGCGATGAAGCTGGCACTTGCCTGCCTCTTCGCCAGTTGCAGCGCGGGCAGTTCCGATAATCTGGGCATGATCAACATCGCCGCGAGTCCATGCTTGCGCTGCTTCGATTGCCATACAGATATCCTTTGCCGCGCGGCTTCTCGGGGCCAGCTGGGAGCACCATTTGCGTGCTCTGCTGAGGGTGGTATGGCCGCGCCAGCTTGGTTATCGCTGGTTTAGGTCGGCTCTGATTCGGCGCTCTCCGAAGAAGGGTCGGCCATAGGCGGGGCACAGGCCGTCGCTCAGTTCCACTGGCTCGCCTTTGGTTAGGGATTCGTAGATGCCGATGAACTCGGACGACTGTTTGGCGATGGTCCATTTCGCGGCTAATTCTTCGGAACGGGCCTTGGCGCGGGCGGCGAATTCCGGGTCTTCCAGCGCGCTGAGCATGTCGACGATTGCCTGGGTTAGCGAAACCGGGTTCGGGCGGGCCAGCGCTGCGTTTACCCCTGGATCGACCACTAGGCGCAGTTCGTGGTCGGTGAGCACGATGGGCAGTCCGGCGTGCGCCGCCTCGTGGAGCACCAGGGCCTGGGTGTCGGTCAACGAGGGGAAGACGAAAACGTCGGCGCTGGCGTAGTAGTCGCCAAGTTCGTCGCGCGGCACCAATCCGGGCAGTTTCACCCCGCCGAAGTGTGCCGCAGACCTGAGCCGCCAGCGCAGCGACGGACTGATGTGCTTCCAGTCACCGACGATCATCAATTCCACATCGGGGATTTGGTCGCGCACCCGCTCGAAGGCGTCCAAGAGCAGCCCGATGCCCTTCTCCAGCGAGATGCGCCCGGCGTAAAGCAATCTCGGCCCACGGGCACGGGGGATGGGACGGCTCACGGGCAGGGTGTCGGTGCCGCTGGGCACCACCCGTACCCTGGCCTTGGGCGCGATTTCCAACACCCGGTTCGCCGTTTTGTCCGATGGCGTCGTCACCAGGTCGGCGTCGTTGAGCATTTCGGCGGCAAGCTTCAGCAATTGCACCTGCGCCCTGCCCCGGCGGCGGCAGGTGAAGCGGGGGAATCGCAACTGCCGCCAATCCTTCTCCACGCGCAACCGGAACACCCGGTAGGCGGCGTTGAGCAGCGGAATCAGATGCCAATAATGCTCCGCGTAGGCTTCAAGATCGGTGTGCCAGGTGACCAAGAGCGGCTTTCCGGTGCGTTGGGCCAGCCACATCCCCAGCAATCCGACCGGCCCCAACCCGTGTACATGGATGATGTCGGGCGGATTGGCGATCAACTGCGCCAGCCGGTAGTCGAAGTCTTTGCCCACTGACATCCGCATGTGCAATCCAGGGATGGCAACGCTGGGCAGCCTTATCTCACGGCGGTTTGGATTGTCCGAATGCGGGTTCGGCCCATTGCATTCCGGAGCGACCAGTAGGACTTTGTGCCCCGCCGCCAATATCTGCTCCTCCAGGAACTGCACCGCATAGAGCAGCCCGCTCGCCTGCGGCCCGTAGTTGTCGGTGAATTCCGCGATAGTCAGTCGCTCTGGCTTGTTCTCATCACCGGTCATGGTTGCAGTCTAGGGCCAATCGCCGCCGCACCCCCCCGCGTTCCCACAAGGTCGGGCCAATACGCCAGGTGTGCGGCGGGTTCTCAGGAACCCCCCAGGTCCAGGGAACGGACGTGCGCCCGCAATTCGAGCACCATCGATGGTGAGACCGACAGTTCGTCCACGCCTAGGCGGAGCAGGGTCTCGGTCAGGGAGAGGTCGGCGGCCAATTCCCCGCAGACGCCGATCCAGATTCCGGCATCGTGCGCGGCTTGCGCCGCCAGCCCGATCAATCTCAGCACCGCCGGGTGATGCGGGTCGCAGAAACGGTCCACCCGGTCGTTCTGCCGGTCCACCGCCAGCGTGTACTGGGTCAGGTCGTTGGTTCCCACGGAGAAGAAGTCCACCAGCGGCGCCAGCTCGGCGCTGACCAGGGCGGCGGCGGGCGTCTCGATCATGATCCCCAGCTCGGCTTTGCCGAAGCTAACCTCCTCGTCCCGCAGCTCGGCGCAGACCCGTTCGGCGAAGGCCTTCAATTCCAGCACTTCCCAGGCCGCCGCGATCATCGGGAACATGATCGAGACGTTCCCGTAGCTGGCCGCCCGGAACAGGGCTCGCAACTGGGTCCGCAGCAATTCCGGGCGGGCCAGGGACAGCCTGGCGCCGCGCAGCCCCAGGGCCGGGTTCTCCTCGTGGTCCAGGCCGAAATAGGGAATCTGCTTGTCGGCCCCGATGTCCATCGTGCGGAAAACGACCTTCCGGCTGGCCAGGGTCTGGGCGACGGTCTTGTAGATGTTGAATTGCTCGTCCTCGTCGGGATAGTCATGGGCGTCCAGATAGATGACTTCGCTGCGGAACAGCCCGATCCCGCTGGCGTCGTTCTGCAGCACATAGGGCAATTCGCTCAAATGGTTCACATTGGCGAAGACCTCCACCACGCGCCCGTCCAGGGTCTGGTCGGTCTTGCCCTTCAGCTCCTCCAGCAATTCTTTCTTCCGCCGGGCCTCGGCGGCCTTGGCCCGCAACTCGGCGGAAACGGCCTCGTCCGGCTCCACGTACAACACCCCGGCCGTGCCGTCAACCGCCCCCTCGCGTCCGTGCAATTCCTTGGTCAGCGCGTCGCCGGTCTGGATGATCGCCGGAATCCCCAGCGTGCGGGCCAGGATGGCGGTGTGCGAATTCATTGACCCCTCTGCGGTCACGAAGGCCAGTATTTTCTCCTTGTCGAGCTGGATGGTCTCCGACGGCGCGAGATCGTTGGCCGCCAGTATCACCGGGGTCTCCGAATTGATCCCGCCCTGGGGCTGGCCGGTGAGCGCCGAGACTACCCGGCCCGAGACGTCGAGCACGTCAGCGGCCCGCCCGCGCATGTACGGGTCGTCCATATTGGCGAAGAGCTGGGCGAAATTCTTCCCGGTCACCGTCACCGCGTATTCGGCGTTGGCCCGCTGGGTCTCGATCACCGCGCTCACCGCCTCGATGTAGTCGAGATCCTCGACCATCATCTGGTGTACCTCGAAGATGGCCGCCCCCTCGGCGCCGACCTTGGGCAGCGCCTCCTGGTACAGCTGGCCCAATTGGGCCACGGTGGTGTCCTTGGCAAGTTGGAAGCGGGCCAGCTCGGCTGGCACGTCGTCCACCGCCTGCTTGGTCACGCCGGTGATCCGGTGCTCCAGGTAATAGACGGGGCCGAAGCAGATGCCGCCGCATACCCCTTT
>JAIRXX010000184.1 GCA_031268065.1 Propionibacteriaceae bacterium | reverse complement strand
CAGACGTGGTTGAAGGGGCCAGGGCCATCGGCTTCACCACCGGTATCCCCGCACCTTCGATGCTGGGAGTGGTGGACGGCCTGTTGGTAGACCGGGCATTCATCCCGCAGCGCCGGGATTCGGCGGTGGAGCTGGCCAAAGTCGGCGATGTCACGCCTTCGGCCCCGCACAATGTGGAAAACGCGCTGGCGGCAGCAGCTTTGGCGCGTTCGTTTGGGGTGCGCCCGCAATCGGTCGCCCAGGGATTGCGGGCGCTCAAGCCCGGCGACCACCGGATACAGCAGATCGCCGAGATAAACCAGGTGTGCTACGTGGACGACTCCAAGGCGACCAATCCCCATGCCGCAGCCGCCTCGCTGGCGGCGTTCGACTCGGTGCTGTGGATAGCTGGCGGCCAGACCAAGGGGACATCCTTTGACGACGTGGTGGCCCGCTTCGCCAGCCGGTTGCGCGGGGTGGGGCTGCTCGGAGCGGACCGGCAGGTGATTGCGGACGCTTTGGCCCGACACGCGCCCGATGTCCCGGTATTCGCCACATCCAGCGGGGAGGATGGGGCAATGCGCGAATTGGTCGGTTGGGCGGCGTCCGTCGCCCAACCGGGAGACGTCGTGCTGCTGGCGCCAGGCGCTGCCAGCAGGGATATGTATCAGGATTACGCGGCCAGAGGAGACTCTTTCGCCGCAGCGGTGCGAAAACTGAAGCCAGCATAAGGAGGAACTGTGGCGATCCCTACTTCCCCAACTGCGGATCGCGGGTTGGATGATACGGTGCGGAGGCCCAGCCTCGTCGTGCGATGGCTGTCCCATCCACAGGCGAGTTTCTACCTGGTGCTCGTCCCCGCGCTGCTGCTGCTCGGACTGGGCGTCATCATGGTGCAGTCGGCGTCCAGCGTCTACGCCAAACAGCAGTTCGGAGATTCCTACTACTTCGTGAAGCGCCAGTTGGTCTTCCTCGTCATCGGGATCGGCGTAGCCTGGCTGCTGACCAAGCTCAAAGTCCAGCAGATGCGGGCGCTGGGCTGGCTCTTGCTGGCGCTGGCTTTCGTCTTTCAAATACTCACCTTCACTCCGCTCGGCTGGGGCAAGAACGGCAACACCAACTGGGTGGAGCTGGGCACCTCGCTCTTGCGTTTCCAGCCCTCCGAGCTGGCCAAGCTCGCGCTGGTGGTTTGGGCGGCTGACGTCTTCGAGCGCAAGTACAAATTGATGCGCGAACCCAAACACGTCGTCTTCCCCTTCATCTTCGTTTCGGCCTTGCTGATCGGCCTGGTGGTCCTGCAAGCCGACCTTGGCACCGGGGTGATCCTGGGCGCGATCATGTTCGCCATCCTCTGGTTCACCGGGGTGCGCTGGAAAGTGCTCACCTCGGTCATAGCGGTCATAGCTGTCGGCGTGCTCACCCTGATCGCCGTCTCGCCCAACCGGATGAGCCGCATTTTCGGCTTCCTCTCCCCGGACTCCGACACGCTGGGGGCGAACCACCAGCCGATCAAGGCGATGTTCGCTATGGCCACCGGCGGCTGGTGGGGCGTCGGCCTGGGCGGCAGCCGCCAGAAGTGGGGCGGGCTGGTCGAGGCGCACAACGACTACGTGCTCGCCGTCGTCGGTGAGGAATTGGGCTTGGTCAGCATCTTGGTGATCCTCGGGCTGTTCCTGACTTTGGGCTATGCCGGATTCCGCATCGCCATGCGCTCGGACAATAACTTCATCCGTTTCCTCGCCGCCGGGATCACCAGCTGGTTCATGATCCAGGCGCTCGCCAACGTGCTCGTCGTGCTGCGGCTCTTCCCGGTGATCGGGGTGCCGCTGCCCTTTGTCTCCTACGGCGGTTCCGCGTTGCTGTCCACCATCTGCGGCGTGGCGCTGCTGCTGGCCTGCGCCCGAATGGAACCAGAAGCCCGCGAATACATTCCCGACAGCGCGGATGCGCCCATCAGCAAATCCTTCCTGGCTTTCGCCAACAGCCCAGGTGGCCGATGAGCATTTCAATCATCATGGCCGGGGGCGGGACGGCGGGCCACACCTCGCCGCTGTTGGCCACCGCCGAACAGGTGGCGAAGCTGGATCCGACGGCTCGGGTGAGCTGCATCGGGACGCCGAAGGGGTTGGAGACCCGTGTCATCCCCGAAGCCGGGCTTGGGCTGGAGTTGATCAAGCCGGTGCCGCTGCCGCGCAGCATCACCCCGGAGCTGTTCAGCGTGCCGCTGCGGCTGGCTCAGGCCGTCGCGGAGGCTAAGGCGATTCTCCGCCGCGCCACCGCCGACGTTGTGGTCGGTTTTGGCGGCTATGTCTCGCTGCCGGCGTATTTGGCGGCACTGCAACTGCGCATCCCGGTGGTCCTGCACGAACAGAACGCCATGCCGGGATTGGCGAATAAGATCGCCGCCCGTTTCGCTGCCCTCGTCGCGGTCAGCTTCCCAGCCACGCCGCTGCCCAAGGCGGTCTATCTGGGGTTGCCGATGCGCGCTGCCATCGCCTGGTTGGATCGGGCCAGCGCCCAGAGCGCCGCAAGGCTGCGGTTCGGCCTGCCCGAAGCGGGCAAAGTGCTGCTGGTGAGTGGAGGCTCCCAAGGGGCGCGTTCACTCAATACGGCGGCAATCGGGGCGCGGGAAGAGTTGCTGGCAGCGGGGATATCAATCCTGCATCTGCTGGGCTCGGCCAATTTCAACGACGATGCCCAGCTCGTCCACAGCAGCGGCGCGGTCTATCTGCCGCTGGGCTATCTGGATCGGATGCAGGACGCCTACGCGGCTGCCGATCTGATGCTTGGCCGCAGCGGGGCCGGAACGGTCATGGAAACGGCGATGGTCGGCTTGCCCACTGTCTTCGTCCCACTGCCGCACGGCAATGGGGAACAGGCGCGGAATGCGGATTTCTTGCTTCGCGCGGGTGCGGCGTTGCTGGTGGCCGACGCCGAACTCAACGCGGAGTCGCTGCTTGGCCAGGTGCGGGGGCTTTTTGCCGATCCTGGCCGCCTGGAAACGATGAGCCGGAAGGCACGCGAGCTGGTTCCATCCGACGCGGCC
>JAIRXX010000169.1 GCA_031268065.1 Propionibacteriaceae bacterium | reverse complement strand
CGAAGCAGGCGGCCAATTTCACCGCCCACGTCCCCGCGCATCCAGGGATGCTGCCCCCAGTCGTAGACCTGGAACATTACGGCGGTTTCCGCGCCAACCCCCCAGACGCCACCGCAGTGACCACCGAATTGCGGGACTGCCTTGAGGCGCTGGAAGCCGCCTACGGAACCCGGCCAATCATCTACCTGGACGCGGACGCATACACCCGATACGTGGAGAACCGGCTCGACTACCCGCTCTGGATCAGGGACATCTGGGGAACCCCCGCCCTGCCCGAAGGCAAACCCTGGCTCTTCTGGCAATACAGCAGCCGAGGCGAATTGACCGGATACAACGGCACAGAACCCTTCATCGACCTGAACGTCTTCAACGGCACCAGCGAAGACCTCGCCCAACTAGGGCCGAAATAACCCCGGATCGCCCGCACGCTCCACCACCTAGGCGCCGTCGGCCACCCCGCGCCGGTAAACACCAATAAGGTCGTAGCCGACTGCCAAAAATTTGATCGGCGACTCACAGCCAGCGGTGAACTTTGAGAGTCTCGAACCCTTCTACCACCCGCAAGGCACCCCGGTCTGGCCACCCAGACAAGAAGACACCCGGCTATTGAACCGCTTCTGCGAAACATTCCTCGCCCAACCCCTAAACTCGCCGCCCCCACAGACGGCAACACCAATGAACAACCCCGCAAAAAGTGCGGGCGAACAAAATGAAAGGAGCCAAAAATGGCAGCATCAACGGTGTACGAGTTCACATATCAGACCTCCCACCCATCCCACACGACCAGGGTGCAATTGCGGAAGGACGGTGGGAAACGCTGGGTGAGGGCACTCGTCGACGCCGAAATTTCGCAGCCCACCAGCACGGTACAGTCGACGATCAAGCTCCAACTCCGCAGCCGCGCCTCGGGCACGACCGCGTGGTCGGCCTGGGCGGATACGAAGACGAAGAGCTTCTACCCGCTGCGGGGAAGCGGCACCTACTACACCGACGAGTCGTACGACCCGCCGAACAGCAGCAGCAACGTGGACTACCAGATCAGGGCCGTAATGGTCAGCAATCAAGGAACACAGGCAGGCCAGGCGGTGCCCTCCAGCTGACCGGCGGGCGGGGGTGTGGTCACTGCCCGAGGCATTCACTCGCCTTGGCGATGGCCATCCCTCCCCACCGGATAGTGATGTCCCGAGGCCCGAGGCCCGAGTTGGACTCGACGCTCCCACTGCTCCCGGTGATGAAAGTCCTGGTGCCCCCGTTATAGTCCGGGTCGAACCCGGATTCCGGGGGGACCACCGACTCGATGGCGACAGCTGTCCAGTCGTCGTCTATCTTGACTGCCTTGCCCTTGACGAACCAGCTTTTCTGGGCGTTGGCTACCACCGCCATCTCCTGGAGCAGGGCTTTGGAAGCGTTCTCGCAGACGAGTTTTGGTGTCTCAAGCTCCGGGCGCGGCTCGTCTGCCGCTGGCTCGCTGGGCAGCTGCGCGGTGGTCTTGCCCGCAGAAACGATCCCCGCACCGGAGGGTTCCCGGTCTGACGTGAGCGGGACATTGAAAATCTCGCCCTCGCCGGTGCAACCCGCAGGCACAACCAGGGCTAGCACTGCGAACACGGCGGGGACCAAACGCTTCATAAAAGCGATCATAGCGCGGGGAGCAGATCGCCATAGCCGGCGGCCTCCATTTCAGCGACCGGCACAAAACGCAGCGCGGCTGAATTGACGCAATAGCGCAGCCCACCTCGTTCGGCGGGGCCGTCGGGGAAGACGTGGCCAAGATGAGAATCACCCTGGCTGGAGCGTATTTCGGTGCGCGTCCGCCCGTGGGAAAGGTCTTCCAATTCCACCAGGGCGTCTTCGGCTATCGGACGGGTGAACGCAGGCCAACCGCAACCCGAATCGTATTTGTCCGAAGCTGCGAAAAGCGGCTGCCCGGTGGCCACATCGACGTAAATGCCCGGCTCGAAATGGCTGTCATATTCGCCGGTGAAAGGCGGCTCAGTCGCCCCTTCGCGCACCACCGCCTCCTGCAACGGCGTCAGCTTCGCCTGCAGCCGCCTAGGGGCCACCCGCCAAGGCGCTTTGGCCTGCGTCGCCTGGGCGAAAGCCTGCTGCGGAATGTGGCAAGGCTGTCCGGGGTGCTTGTCCAGATAGTCCTGGTGGTAATCCTCGGCGGGGAAGAAATTCCGCAGCGGCCCCTGCTCAACGGCGATAGGCGCCGAATGGCGGCGCTGCAACGCCGAAAGCGACAATTCCACCACCACCGCGTCTGCAGGATCGGAATAGTAGACGCCGCTGCGGTATTGGATGCCGGAATCCGGGCCTTGCCGATTGACCGACGTCGGATCGATCACCCGGTAGAACTGGTCCAAGATAAACCCGAGCGGGGCGGTCTTTGGGTCATAGACGACCTTGACCGCCTCAACGTGGCCCGAGTCAGCGCACACCTGCTCGTAGTTGGCCTCGCCGGGGCCGTTCGCATACCCCGCCTGCGTGCTGACCACGCCCGCCAACAGCGACAGATACTTTTGCACCCCCCAGAAGCAGCCGCCCGCCAAGTAAATCTCCCTCATAGCGGCGTCACGCGGCCAAGCAGCCAGGCTATGGCGAAGCTGGCTGTCCAATGGCCGGTCGCATAGTCTTCCAGCCGAAGCCTTTTCAGGCCGCGTGCCGCCTCGCCGGACGCCAGCCTTGCCGCCTGCTGGGCCGCTTCGGGGCATCCGGCGGCAATCTGGCGGTAGGCGAGGGCGCGGGTCAGCGGCAGGCCCACGGTGTGGCCTTCCATCGGATCGGCGGAATCGGCTGAATCGTGTACTTCCGGCAGATGTGGCGCATTGGCGTCGAATAGCGACGGGAGGAAGCCGCGCAGCCAGGCCAGGTAAGCCTGCGGGCCGAGCGCGAGCGACATCAGCGCCGCCTCGTTCAAGATCGGGGAAAAGAACGAATCTTGGTCTTTCTCATAGCGGACCGGCGCATCGCGGTCATCGGCGTAACACGCTAGCGCCTTCTCGCGGGCGAGATCAGCGATCACGGACTCCCTGGCGCCGTCAGCCCAGACGATGGTCTGCCACAGCCCCCACGCCGTTTGGCTGTGGATACCGGTTCGGTTGGGCACCTGCAGCCAGCGCAGCCAGGTGGCAATCCGCACTTTGAAGACGCCGACCAGCGGCTCCAGGGCGCGGCGCCAGGCGTCGTAGGGCGGCTCCGATTTTGCCGCAAGCTCGGCGTCTAGGCGCAACAGCCAGGCCGCCCCGTAGGGCCGCTCGTAATTCATCGGGGCGAAATTCCGCCAGTAGGCGACTTCGCCCGCCACCTGTTCAGGCTTGAACGACTCGTCAAGCGCAGCCCGCACCCTCCCGGCGAGGCCGGGAGCTTCGAGCTGGTCAAGCGTGGCGACCAAAGACCAATGCGAATGGACCGAAGAATGCCAGTCGAATGAGCCGAAGAAGACCGGATGCCTGGCCCTCGGCAGCGAAAGCTCGGCGGCGCCGCCGAGCACTTGGGCATTCCAAACCGGATATTCGTTGTGCAAATGGGTGAGGATGTGCTCTGCGAGTTG
>JAIRXX010000167.1 GCA_031268065.1 Propionibacteriaceae bacterium | reverse complement strand
GCCTTGGGTGGGTCGTCCAACGTAGGCTCTAGCCCTTGGGTGGGTCGTCCAACGTAGGCTCTAGCCCTTAGGTGGGTCGTCCAACGTAGGCTCAAGCCCTTGGGTGGGCCGTCCGGCTTTCGGCTATTACGGTGTGGGGTGCGCCAAGTTCGAGGCGGCTTGCCCTATTGTGGCTATATGGCGACCCGCGTGTCTTCCCCGACGCGGAGTCGGAGTGGCGCTAAGCCTTCCGCCTCTAAATCGACTGGGAATAAGAAAAGCCCAAACCGCCGCAAATCCAGCGGCGGCTCTGGGGCAGCTAAATTCTTTGCCGCGCTGGGGCGCGGCATCGTAAAAGTCTTCCAAGGGATCAGCTCGCTGCTCGGCAAGGGGGCTAGGGCCATCGGGCATGGCGCGGCGGATATCGATCCGGGAGTGCGCCGGGACGGCGTGGGCTTGGCGCTGCTCGTCTTTGCGATCATCGTCGCCGGACAATTCTGGTTCGGCCTGCCCGGCCTGCTCGGCCAATGGGTTTACGCCGGTGTCGCCGCTGTCGTTGGCAGCTTCGGCGTGGCGGTGCCGGTGCTGGCGCTTTGGATGGCTTGGCGCACTTGGCGCCACCCGGAGCGCAACGGCGCGATCGGCCGCCAGATCATCGGCTGGACTGCCGCGCTATTCGGCGTGCTCGGCCTGCTCCACATCGCCTTTGGGCTGCCGCGCTATTCCCACCCGGATTTGGTGATGAGGGCGGGGGGATTCCTGGGATTCCTATCGTCCACCTTGTCGGTGGACCTGCTTTCGGTGTGGCTCGCCGTGCCGATCCTGGTGATCGTCAGCCTTTTCGGCTTGCTGGTGGTGGCCGGAGTCCCGTTGAACCAAGTCCCGGCGAAGGCCAAGGCGCTGCGCGAGCGTTTCCGCCGTACCAAAGCCGAGGAAATCGACTACGAGGGCAATAAGGCTTTCAACACCCCGCTCGTGGAAGACGAGCCGGAACCTTCGCTGGAACTGGAAGAAGAAGACCTAGGCCCCGATCTGATCCCCACCCAGCCGGTCACCGCCGGGCTGCTTGCCGAGCAGCTTACCGAGCCGCTGGATAAGCCGGACTCCAAGCCTTCCGGCCCGATACAGCCGACCTTGGACCCTGAGCTGGGCTATCTGCTTCCCGAGCCGGAATTGCTGAAATCGGGTACGGCGCCCAAGACCCGCTCCCAAGCCAGCGATGCGGTGGTTGCCAGACTTTCAGACGTGCTGCGCCAATTCGACATTGACGCCGAAGTCACCGGTTACACCCGTGGGCCGCAGGTGACCCGTTACGAAGTGGAGCTGGGCCAGGGCGTGAAAGTCGAGAAGGTGCTCAGCGTCTCCAAGAACATCGCCTACGCGGTGGCCTCCGCAGACGTGCGAATCCTCTCCCCGATCCCCGGCAAATCGGCCATCGGCATCGAGATTCCCAACAAAGACCGCGAAGTCGTCTCGCTGGGGGACGTGCTGCGCTCAGCCAGGGCGCGCAACGACCACCATCCGATGACGGTCGGCCTGGGCAAGAGCGTGGACGGCGAATATGTCATAGCGAACATAGCCCGGATGCCGCACCTGCTGGTTGGCGGCGCCACAGGGGCGGGCAAATCGAGCTTCGTCAATTCGCTGATCACCTCAGTGCTGATGCGGGCCACCCCAGCCGAGGTGAGGCTGATGCTGATCGACCCGAAGCGGGTCGAACTGACCCACTACGAAGGCATCCCACACCTGGTCACGCCGATCATCACTTCGGCGAAGAAAGCCGCCGACGCGCTGCAGTGGGTGGTGAAAGAGATGGATCTGCGCTACCAGGACTTGGCCGAATTCGGATTCCGCCACGTTGACGACTTCAACAAGGCGATTCGCAACGGCCAGGTGAAGCCGCTGCCCGGCTCTGAGCGGGTGCTGGAGCCGTATCCCTACCTGTTGGTGATCGTGGACGAATTGGCCGACTTGATGATGGTCGCCCCCCGCGACGTTGAGGATTCCATCGGGCGGATCACCCAGTTGGCCAGGGCTGCGGGCATCCATCTGGTGCTGGCCACCCAGCGCCCGTCAACCGATGTGGTCACTGGCCTGATCAAGGCCAACGTGCCCTCCCGGCTGGCTTTCACCGCCAGCTCGATGGTGGATTCCAGAGTGATCCTGGACATGCCGGGGGCAGAGAAGCTGGTCAGCATGGGAGATGCGCTATTCCTGCCAATGGGCCAATCCAAACCGCTGCGCGTCCAAGGCTCCTGGGTGTCGGAATCGGAAATCAGGGCGGTGGTGCGGCATGTGTCACAGCAGCTGACCCCGCAATATTTCCCGGACGTCACCCAGGCGAACGCCGCCAAAGCCGTCGCCGAGGATATTGGCGACGATTTGGAGCTGGTCTTGGAGGCCGCCCAACTCGTGGTGAATCTGCAATTAGGCTCAACGTCGATGCTGCAGCGGAAATTGCGGGTCGGTTTCGCCAAAGCGGGCCGTTTGATGGACATTTTGGAGAATCGGGGTATCGTCGGGCCTTCGGAGGGGTCGAAACCCCGCGAGGTGCTGGTGAAACCAGACGATTTGGATGAGGTGCTGAACAATCTCCGCTCCAGGTAGCGACACGCATAAGGTCTGCCTGGTCAAGCTGGGCTGTGCCCGCAATGACGTGGATTCCGAGGAATTGGCCGGACGGCTGGCTGCTGGCGGCTTCACGTTGGTGGAAGAACCAGCCGATGCGGACACCGTATTGGTGAACACTTGCGGGTTCATCGACGCCGCCAAGAAAGACTCCATCGACCAGATTTTGGCCGCCGCCGACCTTAAAGCGACCCAGGGCGTGCGTCATGTGGTGGCGGTGGGCTGCTTGGCCGAACGCTATGGCGCCGAATTGGCCGCTGAATTGCCGGAGGCCGATGCGGTGCTGGGCTTTGACGACTATCCCGAAATCGCCCGGAGGTTGCGCCAACTCGCCGCTGGAGTGGCACTCGGCGCCCATCAGCCCCGTGATCGGCGCGGGCTGCTGCCGATCAGCCCCGTAGCCAGGCAGCGGGCGTTCGAGGATGCTGGGCTGCCCAGCCCCGCCTACCGCCAAGTCATCCGCCGCCGTCTGGACGACGGCCCCAGCGCGGCGCTGAAAATAGCTTCCGGCTGTGACCGGCGTTGCGCTTTCTGCGCCATCCCGGCTTTTCGGGGGGCTTACCGGTCCAAGCCTCCAGCGCAGGTGGTGGCCGAGGCACGCTGGCTGGTGGACCGGGGAGTGCGGGAAGTGCTGCTGGTCAGTGAGAATTCCACCTCGTACGGCAAAGATCTTCCCGGAGTACACCCGGCCCAATTGCTGGCCGAGTTGTCGCATGTGGCTGGCTTGGAATGGATCAGGATGACTTATCTGCAACCGGCGGAGTTGCGCCCGGCGTTGATCGACGCGATTTGCGGCACCGAGCATGTCGTGCCGTATTTCGATCTGCCTTTCCAGCACGCCAGCGCGCGGGTGCTGCGGCGGATGCGCCGTTTCGGGGATGCGGAATCTTTCTTGGAATTGCTCGCCTCCATCCGTTCCCGCAATCCCGCCGCTGGCATTCGCACGAATGTGATCGTCGGTTTTCCGGGCGAAACTGAATCCGAATTGGAGGAATTGGGCGAATTCCTGGCCGCCGCCCACCTCGATGCCATCGGCGTCTTCGGCTATTCCAACGAGGAGGGTACCGAGGGATATTCCCTGGACGGCCAATTGGACGCCAACGAGATAGCTGGCCGGGTGGAATGGGTGGCCAGCCTGGCCGACGAATTGATGGCGCAGCGAGCTGAAGACCGGGTGGGGGAGACCGTTCCGATCTTGATTGAAAGCCAGGCGATAGGCAGGGCAGCTTTGCAGGGGCCAGAAGACGGAATCGTCCGAATCGAGTACGCCGGCAACGGGCTTTCGCAGTCCAAGCGGCGGTTGCCCTCCCCTGGCAGCGTGGTCTCGGGTAAGGTCAAAGCCAGTGATGGAGTTGACTTGGTGGCAGAGTTGAGATGAGGCGTTGATGCCGGAAGCTGATTTGGGCAACCGATGGCTGAGACAGCTGCCGAACGCGCTCACCGTTTTGCGGCTGATCTTGGTTCCGGTCTTTGTGGTGCTGCTGTTTTGGCATCCGGACCAACCGCTCTGGCGGCTGGCCTCCACCATCGCCTTCACCGTTGCCATCGTCACTGATTTCTTTGACGGCAGGCTGGCCCGGAAATATGGCCTGATCAGCGATTTTGGGAAGCTGTGGGATCCCATCGCCGACAAGGTGCTCACCGGGGCGGCTTTCGTCTCGTTGAGCATTCTCGGCGAACTTCCCTGGTGGGTGACCCTCATCATCCTGGTCCGCGAGTGGGGCATCACCTGGATGCGGGTGGCGATGTTGAAGTACGGGGTTATGGCCGCCAACGCCGGTGGGAAGTTGAAGACTTTCCTGCAAGCTGTGGCGCTAATCATCTATCTGCTCAAGGCAGACACCGCGTTCATGGAATGGCTTGGCTATCTGACGATGGGCGCGGCGTTCGTGCTCACCGTGGTGACCGGCCTGATGCTCGTCCGGGAAGCGCTGGTGATGCGCAGGCAGGCCGCCAAAGGGAAAGACGATGCCTGAGCGGGTGATCCGCAGTCTGGAGCGGCTGGGGTTGAGTTTGGCCACGGCGGAATCTCTCACCGGAGGGCTGCTTGCGGCGGCGTTGACGGGCGTGCCCGGTGCGTCAAAAGTCTTTCGCGGGGGAGTGGTCGCCTATCAGACGCCGATGAAGCAGGTGCTCGCCGGGGTTCCCGAGGACGTGCTGCGGGAATTTGGCCCGGTGGGGGGGCGGACCGCAGTCGAATTGGCGCTTGGGGTGCGCCGGGTGACCGGCGCGGATTGGGCTGTCTCCACCACCGGGGTCGCCGGGCCGGACACGCAGGCGGGGCATCCGGTCGGGGAGGTGTGGATCGGTGTGTCTGGCAGGGTGGAAAGCGCTGGGGCGCCGTTCGAGTCCGCACGCCGTTTCGACTTCACCGGTACCCGCGAACAGATTCGCGCACAGAGCGTCGCCGCCGCGCTGGATGAAATCGCCGCCGCGCTTGGCCAGCGCCCAAGGACCGTTGAAACAAGCCGTAACGCCGCTGGGCGCCGCCAACCGGGCGAAAGGGAATAAGCCATTGCCTGACTACGTTGTAACAAGAGAACGCGCCACACTAGAGAACGGTAGGCTTCAGTCATGATCCAGCAATTGCGCGAACGTCCGACCCTCCTGCGTGAAGAGCTTGGGGAAGTGCTGCGGGACCTGCGCTTGGAAAAGGGGCTTACCCTTCGTGACGTCTCCACCAAGGCGTTGGTGAGCCTAGGTTATCTGTCTGAGGTGGAACGCGGCCGCAAGGAAGCGTCCTCGGAGATGTTGGCCTCGATCTGTGCGGCACACGGCGTCACCCTGCTGGAAGTGTTGCAGTTGGTCGTGGAGCGGATGGACACCCCGGCCCCGATGTTCATGCGCCAGGCGGCCTGATGCCTGAGGCCGAGTTGTGGGAGAGGTTGAACCGCCAGCTCGGCCCGGACTATGCCCCGACCTGGGCGGCGAATGTGGTCATCTCAACCTTGGGTGAGCGTACGGTGGTGGAGGCGCTGGCTGCGGGCCTCTCCTGTAAAACGATCTGGCGCGCTGTCTGCGCCACCTTGGAATTGCCGCAGAGCGAGCATTGACCGCCGTCGGCGTGTCTGCAAGTTTTCGAACGCATGTTCTTCTAGGCTGTGGATAACTGCCTCGGCTGAGGCTGTTTCTCCACAGCGGCGAGAG
>JAIRXX010000143.1 GCA_031268065.1 Propionibacteriaceae bacterium | reverse complement strand
CTTCTGGGACTTGCACCAGTATCCATCGGGATATTTCGCGTACAGCGGCGAGTCTGTCGGGAATGGGGCATGTTGCAGGTTGCGCGGCAGGCTGAACAGCACCGTCCTTCCGGTCGCGGCGTCGATGGAGGCGACGGTGATGGAATCCACCCGCACCCCATTGCGCTCAGCCGACGAATCCCCGCCGAGCAGCAGGATGTTGTAGCGGCCATCCACGGTGGCCACTTCGCCCCCGCCAGTGAACACGGACTCGAAAAGGCTCGCCTGCGCCGCGAAGATGGAACGCCCGCTCAGCGACCCCCAGCACAGCGCCACCGCAACCACAAAGGCGACCATGCCGGAAACCACCCGTCCGACACCGGTCATCACCTGCGGATTGGCAATTCGCCAGGCGTCTACGGCCAGCAATGCCCACCCGACGCCGAGCACCACCAACAGCCAACCCAACACGGTGAGCGTGATCGGATTGGCATACAGCCCGATCAGCAGTCCGCGATTGGCGAAGAACAGCACGGCTGCGGCGATGACGAGGAAGATCAGCGCACCCCAAATGCGTATCGCTATCATGCCCAGCCGTCTGCTGCCGGCGGCCAACTGCGCAGAGCCGGGGATGACCACGGTCATGAACACCAGTGCGATCCCACGGCGAAGCGCTATCTGGGCAGTACGGCGTTTTGGCGGCGGCACCGTGGCCATTGTGGCAGCTGACATTCGCAAAGCCCCCCTGGGGAAGTCGAGCACTATCTCCCAGTATCCACGACGGCGAAAACAAAATCGCCGAGGCTCGCCGTTGGCAGGCAAGCGCGGGCCGAATACCGCGTCTCGACGGCACTGATACGCCGCTGGAAGCTGTACTTGGAACCGGTGAAAGCTGAGTTGTCCGGCAACATTTGATAGTGTCGCGGGTGCAATGGAAGCACTCACTATCGCCATCGACGACCCCGGTGAACTCGCCGCCCGCGTACCTGCGGATGGGCTGGCTTGGCTGCGCAATGGCGACGGGTTGGTCGGGATAGGCATCGCCGCCCGCTACCGCCCGCTGGACGCCGCCGACGCCGAGCGCTGGTGGAATGGCTTCACCCAAGATTTGCGGTGCCGAAACGAGCTGCCCGAGGTATTCGGCACCGGACCGCTCGCTTTTGCCTCGTTGGTCTTCGATCCTGATAACACCGCCTCAGCTTCAGTGCTGACGGTGCCCGAGCTAATAATCGGCAGACGGCACGGCAATTGCTGGCTTACATCGGTCGGCGACCGCGGCAATCGCCCGGCGCTGCCCGCCGTAGGGCCAGCGCCCACTCCCCCGGCAACGGCTGCGGTCTCCCCGGTCGGCTTGGACGCTGGGCAGTGGCGCCGGGCAGTTGCCGAAACAGTCAGCCGACTCAACGACCCGTTGACGAAAGTGGTGCTGGCCAGGGCCTTGCGGATACAAACCAGCGCCCCCATAGATCCACGCTGGCTGGTGCGAAAACTGGCTGAGAACTATCCGACTTGTTGGACCTACTGCCATGACGGCTTGGTCGGCGCCACGCCTGAATTGCTGGTCCGCCGCGAGCGCGGGCTGGTCACCTCGCGGGTTTTGGCCGGGACCATCCGGCGCAACGGCGGCGAAGAGCTTGACTTGAAGTTGGCACATTCGCTGGCGCGTTCTTCTAAAAACCTTGTTGAGCACGAATTGGCCGTCGAATCGGTGGCGGATGCGCTGGCCAAGCACTCCTGGAGCATGAACGTCCCGGAGCGCCCGTTCGTGCTGGAACTCCCCAATGTGCTGCACCTGGCCTCCGACGTCACCGCCAGCGTCCATGACGACGCCAGCGCCCTGCGCGTAGCCGGTGCGCTGCATCCGAGCGCCGCGGTGTGCGGCACCCCCACCGGGCTGGCCAGGGCCACCATAGCCGAGCTGGAACACTTGGACCGGGGCCGCTACTCGGGACCAGTCGGTTGGATCGACTCCGCCGGTGACGGCGAATTCGGCATCGGCCTGCGCTGCGGGCAAATCGACGCGGCAGACCCAAGCAGCATCAGGATCTACGCCGGTTGCGGGATCGTCGCCGAATCCGACCCAGCCGAGGAATACGCCGAGACCGAGGCGAAGCTCATCCCCATGCTGCAAACCCTTGGCATCGGCTGACTCCAAGACCGGCTTGCCAGCCCCACCAGGGCCAGGCCGCGCCGAAACTACTGGAAATTGGCCGCGCCCACCTCGCCCGGTCGGTTCGCTGAGAAAGACGCCGGGGCGAGGATCGCCTCTATGCCGAGGACGACGGCTCCGACCACCCCGGCCATCTCCCCGATTTCAGAATGGGCAAGCGTCAGATTCCGGGTGGCCAGTGGAAGTGCCCGCTGGTAGGCGACCGACCGCACGCCTGCGAGCAAGTCGTCGGTCACTGCGGTCAACGGCCCGGTGATGACTATCCGGGCCGGGTTGTAGACATGCACCAGGGCGGCGACAATCTCCCCGAGCACCGCCGCCGCATCGCGGATCACCCGGATGGCGAGCGGGTCTCCAACGCGGGCGGCGGCGCGAAGGTCGGACTGGGTGAGTTCGGGGTTGCCAGTGGCCTCGCGGAAACGGCGGGTGATGGCCTCAGCCGAAGCCAGCGCTTCAATGCAGTTGATGTTGCCGCAGGAGCAGATCATTTCCGCATTGCTGCGCACCGGAAGATGGCCGATATCGCAAGCCGCGCCGTCTGCTCCGTGGTGCAGCGAGCCTTCGGCGGTGATGAGTCCCCCGCCAATCCCGGTCCCCACCTTGACCACCAGCATTGGACATTGGTCAGCCGGGAGGACGCTCGCCTCGCCGAGGGCTATCAGGTTGACGTCGTTGTCCACCAGGCAGGGGCAGCCGAATTCGCGCTGCAAGGTGTCCGCTATCGGGTAACGGTCCCAACCCGGCATGATGGGCGGGCGCACCGGCATCCCGCGCTTGGTGTCCACCGGCCCCGGAACTGATGTCACCACCGCCCGCACGGCGGCGCCGTCTGGCCCCAACTCGTCCAGGATCGTCCGCGCCTGGCTGATGGCGAAGGCCAAAGTAGCCTCCGGACCGGCGTCAAGGACAAAATGCGCCCTCCGGTTGGCGAGGAGTTGCTGATCCATCCGGGTCAGCGCCACTCGGACATGGTGCGGGGTCAGATCGAAGACCAAGATCGTGCCCGCGTCCGGATTGATGGCCAGGGTTTCCGCCGGACGCCCCCGTCCCAAGGCGGCCTGCGCGGCATGGGAGACGACCAATCCGCGAGCCTGCAGCAAGCTGACACAAGAACTGACGGTGGATCGGGCCAGCCCGGTTGCCTTTACCAAGGCGGGACGGGTGTTGGCCGTCCCCGATGCGACCAATCGGGCGACGACGCTCATGGCGACGCTCTGATCCGTCAACCGGACCAGAGCGGGCGGACGCAGTCGGGCAAGCGGCAGGCTTTCAGTCTTATTTTTGTCGTTGACATCCATAAATACGCTCCATATGTGCTGAAAACTACATTATTCAGGCTCTATTAGACAACATTATCGGATGCTATGGTCAGAAACAGGCCATAGCTGGATGTGAACCAAGGTGGAGGATAGGGATGTCTCACGGTGTCGTAGCGGAACCCGCACATCGGCTGCGCGCCGTGATCGTCGGTTCGGGCATGATAGGCAACGTACACCGCCGTGCTGCCATCCTCGCCGGGGCTGAGATCGTGGGCGTGGTGGAGCACGATCTGCAAGCGGCCCAGGACGCGGCGGAACGCTGGGAAGTGCGCAACTATTACGACTGCCTCGCGGACGCGCTGGAGCCGGATGTTGATGTCGTCCATATCTGCACGCCGAATATCACCCACGCCGAATTGACTCGCCTGACGCTGCTGGCAGACACGCATGTCATCTGCGAAAAACCGCTCTGCCTGGACCCCGCCGAAGGCACCGAGCTGGCGCAGCTGGCCGAAAGTCGCGGATTGGTGGCCGCCATCCCCTATATCTACCGCTATCACCCATTGGTCCGGGAGATCAGGGAACGCCGTTTGGCCGGAGAATTCGGGCGGCTCCACCTCATCCACGGCTCGTATCTGCAGGACTGGCTGCTGTCCCCCAAGGTGTCGAGCTGGCGGGTCGATTCGGATCGCGGCGGCAGGTCGCGGGCCTTCGCTGACATTGGTTCGCATTGGTGCGACTTGGTTGAATGGGTCGCCGGGCAGCAGATTTCCGCGCTGTTGGCCGACACCGCCATCGCGGTGCCCGAACGTCCGGCGCAGTCTGGACCGACCTTCAGCGGAGCCAGCGCCACCGCCACTCAGCAGATCGCCGTGCAGACCGAGGACATCGCA
>JAIRXX010000065.1 GCA_031268065.1 Propionibacteriaceae bacterium | reverse complement strand
CGCAGTCAGCGGTCCGGATCGGCTGTCCTGGCTGCACGCGATCACTTCGCAAGATTTCAATTCGTTACGGGCCGGGGAGCGGGTATCCGCGTACATCCTGAATCATCAGGGGCATATCGTCCACGCTTTCTCCGGCAGCGACGACGGCGAGGTCTTCCACGCCCACACCGAGCCGGGTTGCCGGGAATCGCTGCTGGCCTGGCTGGGGAAGATGATCTTCGCCAAACGGGTGCGGGTTGGGCCGGTCGAGGCTGACAGGGCAGATGCCGGACCGCCGGTTGGGCTTTGGGCGTACGAGGCGCTGCGTATCGCGCAAGGGAGGCCGCGCCACATTCTCGACACCGACGAGAAGACGATTCCCAACGAGATCGCCATGCCGGACGGAGACCGGCTGGGGGAGTTCGCGCATCTCAAGAAGGGCTGTTATCCGGGGCAGGAGACGGTGGCTCGGGTCTATAACTTGGGTGCCCCACCGCGCCGCCTCACCCGGCTGCTGCTGGACGGGTCGGTGGACCGGCTTCCTGCTGTTGGCGCGGAAGTATGCCAAGACGGCGATGTGGTGGGCAGGATGGGCAGTTCGGCCATCCATCACGAACTCGGCCCGATTGGGCTGGCCCTGCTCAAACGTTCACTACCTGTCGCTGCCACCGTGGAAGCCGAAGGCATCGCGGCCAGCCAAGAGGTGATCGTCGATCCGGAAGTCGGCCTGCACTGGCGTCCGCCCAGCGATGTCAGCCTGGCGAATAGCGGTCGTCCGGCGCCAAGGCGTCCGCTGCTCTGAACGTCGTGAGTCGCGCTACCTTGTTCGGGCAGTCAGCTTGGTGTGTGCAAGGCTAATTCGCGGTCGCGCTTGCCCCTCAGTTGTTTTTGTGCTTGACAGGGAGGGCGGCACCAGATAATTACGACAATGCGTAACGTCGCAATGTTTGCGCCACAACGCATTTTACGCTCGCTTTGCCTGAGGCATGACTAAGGAGTTGACAAAAAACCGGGGGGGGGGGGGCATACTGGGCGCTGTGAAGGCAGTTGTCCTTCCGCAGCACGGGTACCCGCCAATTTAAACATTCACTTAGGAATAGTATGAAGGAGAAACGATGAAAAAACTCTTGGTGGTTGCCGCTGCGACCGCAATACTTTGTGTTGGTCTGGCGGTACCTCAGGCTCAAGCTGCATCAGCTTATCCCACCCGGAAGGGAGTTATCCTCGTCACTACGGATCCGTGGGTCTCGTCGTGGGGTGTGAATTTCTTTACTGGGTTTGGGCACTCCGCAACTATCTATAATAAGGATTATGTAGTTGAGAGTGTATCCAAAGGCGTAGTAAAAGGTAGAAATGACTGGAAGTCGTCCCGTAAGAAGGTGACAGCTGTGACTACCTACGGCACGACTGCAGCCCAAGATGCCGCTACTGCGGACTGGGCATATGGAAAAATCGGGAAACCGTATAATTTTAATTTCTATGACATGGGGAACCGTAGCAAATTCTACTGCTCTCATCTGATTTGGGCAGCATACAAAGATAAGTACAAGCTCGACTTGAATACTTCTCAGTATGACATTAATGTTCTAGGGGTGAAGAAATCTGCGATTGCTCCGACCGAACTGATCTCGACTTCGAAGACCTACACGGTCTACACACAGAGTCGGTGATCCTTATGAGGTGGCAACCGGTCATTCGAGCCAGCATCGCCTGGTCTTTGATTGCTTCAGGTCTGGCCATTATGGCCGGTTGCTCGCCCTCGGCACCGCAAGATGTGTGTCCGTCCGAGTTTACGGCGGCAGTTATATGGTCAAGTCCGACCAGCAGGAATAGCGCCGTCCAATTCTTTAATGGGGATCAGCGTGTGGGAGAGGTTCATATCCGTGTTCAGGGCTTGTCTGTCACAGATCAGACTCCACTGCACAACTCTGGCGAAGTTACCACGTTCGCCACTGGTAGCGCGAACTATGACCAGTCGAATATCGTTACTATCTCACTGCCTACCTGCAGAGTCGTCTTGACCCGACTTGATGAGGACGCGACTTTTAACCTAGCCTCGCTGAGTGACGGATATCTAAGCATCAGCAATCTTAATCGAGCTTCATACCTTCGCAAGTATGCCACGGGTGTTTCGGGCACAGCATCAGAAACAGCCTATGAGGGAGACTTCATCACAACTGCTGTCGCTGATAAAGAACACGTCTATGCCGAGACGGCGAACATGCAATCTGGAGAAGTATCTATTATAATCGCACGTTCTGGCGACTTGACTGAAACCGGACGCATCGCCTTACCTTTTGTGCCGCTGGAGGAAACAGAAGAGTCTATCGTGCTGTCCGCTGGGAAGCTGGTGCTTCCCATTTCTCATAATGGAGATTCTGAGGACACCAGACTGGCGGTGGTTGATCTGGCGACAGGTTCTTCTCACCCGATTGATTTAAAGTCACCTTCACCATTTTATGTTCGCGCTGTAGGCGATACAGTGTATGTGGCGCACACTTTCATGAACCCCGGGTTTCGCCCACTCTCACAATATCGACACATCTCTGTTGTTAACATGGCAGACGAGTCCGTGACCGGACACGATCTGCAGAGCGGCATCAGCCGGTTTGATGTGAGCGACCACATGATGGCGGTGCTCGGGGAAGACTCCGACGAAACGTCGATCCTGCACACTTACGAACTGCCAGGTTTTCGCCCGCTGGTGAACATGAGACTGGCCCCTCCCGCGAGTGTGCCGGATGCTTATGCGGCGAACGTATTTCTGGCCGAGTCCTGACCCAGAAGAGGAGAATTGAATGAACACGTCCCTCTCCGTAGTCGCTGCTGCCATAGCAATTTCGATATTGGGGGCCGGTTGTTCCGTGCAAACTCAGCCCGAACCCTCATTGGGTACTTCCTCCAGTCAAATTCAGCTTCAACCAGCGGGGAGGCAAGATCTGGCTCATGCTGAGTTGATCACGCCTTCCCCGGTTGTCATGCCGTTCGCAGAGTACTTCTCGATTGCGCGACAGGCAGAAGCCGCTGCTATTGACAGTTGGTACGTCGAGCAGGCGAAGTCTCATGATCGGGAGCAGGCTGAGACCGCGCGCTGTATGCAAGATGCAGGTTTCCGATGGTTCGTTGGCGAACTGCAGAAGCCAGAGTCTGAGATTCCGTCCGGGAGTACTCTTCCGATACCTGATCTGCCACTCGACAGTGCCGATGTCGCGGCATACGGGTATGGGCGTTGGACGGCGGGTGCCGACGAGGACAGTTCTGAAACGGCGGAATTTGACGCCTATATCGAGTCCCTGGGTCAAGATGGTGCCGTTGCCTTCTACAAGGCACTTTTTGATGACCCTGGTTGCGGGAAGACCCTCGGCGGGGAAGGTTTACAAGTCGATACCTCGTGGTACATGGGTCCAGTGACCGCTATGCAATCAATGTTCGTCGGGGCCAAGGACGGAGAAGGTGTGGGATCGCTTATGTCTGAAGCGGCGATGCAGACCCTGAACTCTGATTGGGGTGTGTGCATGGCGGACAAAGGCGTCTTGGAAGCTGATGACTGGCGTCTTGACCCGGACCTGGCAGGACCGATGAATGCTTTCTACATTGCTGTTGCCACTGGGGTTGACGGATCACGAGTGCCCGCCGACGGTTCGGTTGACGCTGATGTGGATCACTCTTCGTTGACTGGTTCGGCGGCAGAAATGAGGATCGCTGTGGCAGACCAGCAGTGTCGAGTGCAAACCGACTACGTCAATCGGTTTGCCGCGCTTCAGTTTGAGGCCGAGGCGGCTTGGGTATCCGGCCACAAGGCAATGCTTGACCAGATGGTCGCCACTTGGGAACAGCAGGAACATAAGTAGGCGACCGTATGACCGCAAGGGGAAGCCGTCGGCTGGTCAGTATTCTGATGCAGGGGTTGCCTGTGTGGATAACACTGTTGACCGCTGTAGTAGCTCTGGTTGGAGGACTCACTGTCGGTTCGCAGATCAAGTCTCCGGCACAATTAGCGGCGGAAACGAGACCGCCTGAGGCAGGTCTGATAACAGCAGAAGTTGAGCGGCGTCAACTCACAGCCAGAGTGGTTGCTCGTGCGGATGTGTCGTTCGCGGACCCGATTGAAGTCAACCCGCCCACTCCGGTTGGCGCCGACAGTGCGGTCGTCACCGGCAATGTTCCAGAAATCGGAGCCCAGGTGAATGCTGGCGATGTGTTGATCGAAATTTCGGGTCGCCCTGTTTTCGTACTGCCTGGCGCTTTTCCGACTTACCGGACTCTGGGGCAGGGGTCTGCTGGCCCGGATGTGCAGCAGTTAAGAGCGGCGCTCAACAAACTTGGCATCAAAGCCGGACCTTCAAGCAAGACCTACGATGCGGTGCTGGCTGATGCCGTTCAGAAGTTATACACCAGGTCGGGTTATCCCCCACCTGGGTCAGATGACCTAAGTTTGGCTAAAGGTGTGCGCGATGCGCGAGATGCCCTGACCGAGGCCAAAGAAGCGAAAACGCAGGCTCAGCAGGAATACAACGCAGCGAAGTCCGCCAGTCCGTCCGATGACGGAACTACCTCACAGCTCGAGCTTGCTGCGCTAAAACAAATGGTCACTGTGGCTGGACGGGCGGTAACTAGGGCGCAAGAGGCATTGTCCGATGCCCAGCGCGCCGCCTGGACCACTATGCCCGCCGGGGAAGTGATCTTCGTCAGCAAATTGCCGCGTCGAGTTGATTCAGTCGACGCGGCAGTTGGGCAAGTTCTGATCGGAGGCGGAGGCGAACGAGCGGCCATTGTCCTCTCCGGAGCGAATATAGGCATCGTCGCCCATGTTCCAGGCGTGTACGCCGAACTGATCGAGAAGGGCGAGAAAGCAGTCCTATCCGCCTCAGACGGCACCGAATACCAGGCGACTGTCAAATCAGCCTGCGTCGAGCCGAGAGCGAGTACTGTTTGCGACACTAAACTGTCCCTGGATGACCCGTTGGGCGCGAACCGCGAAGCGCTTGTTGGCAACATCAGGGTCAGTATCGCTGTTGGGACATCATCTGTTGATGCGCTGGTCGTGCCGGTCGCCGCAGTGTCGGCCAATCCCGGAGGGCATGCCCAAGTTCAGCGTGTTACGGGTGGGCTACTCCATGACAGGTCGCCCGACCAGCAGATGACCACAATGATCACAGTCAAAACGGGGCTGTCTGCTGAAGGATATGTGGAAATCGAACCGGCGGACGGCGGGATCGATGTTGGTGATCTTGTCGTGCTAGGCGTAGCCTCTCAAGCCACGCCGTCAGCAGAGCCAACAGGGCGATGAATCTCGAAACGCAAGCCCCGTCGCTTGTCGCATCCTTAGTTGGAGTGACACGCTCGTTCCCTACCGTGCTCGCAGTCAAGGATGTCACTCTAACAATCAGGCGCGGGGATTATCTTTCGATCATGGGGCCATCTGGCTCCGGCAAATCAACACTGCTTAACATCCTCGGGTTGCTGGACCGGCCCACAATCGGCACTTACTCGCTGGACGGTTTCGCCACCGATGAGTTGTCCGAGCGTGATCGTGCGCTTCTGCGGGGCACCAGGTTGGGGTTTGTGTTCCAGGCGTACCATCTGTTGCCACGCTTGACCGTGGCCGACAACGTTATGCTCGGGATGGCGTATTCCGGCCTACCGAAGATTGAGAGGCTTGGTCGAGCGGAACAGGCGCTTGTTCAGGTTGGCATCGATCACCGCTCTAATTTCTATCCACGCACTCTTTCCGGCGGCGAACGCCAGAGGGTCGCTATTGCGCGAGCCATAGCGGGAGGGCCGACAATCTTGCTTGCAGACGAGCCGACAGGCAATCTGGATAGTCGTTCTGCATCCGGCGTAATGAGAGTATTAGACGAACTTCACGAGCAAGGACTGACTCTCATTGTCGTCACCCACGATCAGATGGTCGGAGACCGAGCCTCCACAATACACGTAATGCGCGATGGCAGACTGGTGGATCAAGTATGAGGTTTCTGCGTGTTCGCAGCAGGAAAGCGCTCGGACCTGGCATGCGCAAGGTACTTTCCAAGGGCAGGTTTCTTCGCCATCGAGATGGCTTCACCCTGGGAGACGCATTGAGTCAAGGAATCAGGAGCGTGTCCAGTCATCCCGGACGTTTAGCGATGACTTGTTTAGCAGTGGCACTGGGCATAGGAGCGTTAGTCGCCACCATAGGATTTGCTCAAACTGGGTCGGGACAGATTGCCGCAACCTTCGACTCTGTTGCTGCCACCAGCATCCTTGTGGAACCTGCCGCAGCTGAGACCGACCAAACTATGATTCCGTGGGATGCTGAAAAACGAGCGATCCGGCTTAATGGCGTTGTTGGTGCGGGAACGTTGACCAATGTCTCGGAGAATGTCAGATCAGTGTCATCGTTACCACTCAACGACCCAGAGGCGTTGCCGCACGGTCGCCCAGCAGTGGTTGCCGCATCCCCAGGATTACTAGCTGTGATCGCTGGACGTGTGCAGCAGGGTGCTTTCATCAACACTTTTCAAGACGACACCGCCCAAGCGGTTGCGGTGTTGGGGAGGCAGGCAGCGGAGAATCTTAATATCCGTCGATTAGATGTCAGACAGGCCATTTTCATAAATGAGGAGCCATACACGGTGATCGGGATAGTCGAGGGAATGCAGCGTCACCCCGAACTCGAATCAGCCATCATCATCCCACAATCAACAGCCAGACAACGCTTGGAGCTGACAGCTGTATTAGAGGTGCAAGTCAGGATCGAGGTCGGAGCTGGGCCGGTTGTTAGCCCGCAACTGGCTTATGCCCTGAACCCTTCCGACCCCACTAGCCTAATCGTAAGTGCTCCTTCCGCCAGCGGCGCACTAAAGGAACGCTTATCGTCTGACGTGAACATCTTGTTTCTGGCATTGGGATTGACTGCGGCAGGGATTGGTGCCCTCACCATCGCGGTTGCCACGTCCCTATCCGTCATGGAGCGTAAAGGTGAGATAGGGCTGCGCAGGGCGCTCGGTGCTACTGGCAGTCAAATAGCGCTTTTGCTACTTGCCGAGTGCGCCACTACTGGCCTACTGGGAGGTCTTATTGGTGCTGGAACCGGAACATGTGCAGTAGTCGCCATAGCAGCCGCAAACCAATGGACTCCAATCCTCGACATCGCTTTGGTGGCAGTGGCAGCAGTCTCGGGTATCTTGCTCGGCCTTGTGGCTGGCCTGGTGCCAGCTATTCGGGCCTCCATGATCGAGCCAGCTACGGCGTTGCAGGAAGGAACATAATCAGTTTAGTGCCCACTTATCGACCGACCGTTGAATCAGAGGCATGCTTCTAATCGGCCACAGTCACTTTGGAAATGCCAAGCAGAATCAGTCGACCAGGGACCAGCCCGAATGGGGCGCTTCGCGGTTGAGCAGGGAGCGCTTCAGCGGCAGACGGGAGCCGTAGCCGCCGATCTTGCCTCCGCTGGCAATCACCCGGTGGCAGGGCACGAATAGCGACACCGAATTGTGGGAGCATGCTCCGGCTGCGGCGCGGGCTGCTCTGGGGTTTCCCGCGCGGGCGGCCAGCTCGCCGTAGCTGACCGTCTCGCCGGGTTTCACTGCGCGCAGAGCTTCCCAGGCCGCTTCACGGAAGGCGCCGGAGCGTTGGAGCACCGGCACCTTGGCCAGCGGGGCGGGGTTGCCGTCATAATATGCTCGCACTGCTCGGATGGCTTGGCGGAGCACCCGGTTTGTGGACTCTGCCAGCGCGGAGGGCAGCAACTTGTCGCTTACGTGCTCCAGGAGCAGATCGCTGTCCTCGGTCCAGCCGGAAGCGATCACTGCCTGGTCGGTGGCGATGATGCGAAATGGCCCGTCCGGGGTGTCAACGGTCGTGGCGTAGGCAATGGATGGCATCGGCGTCTTTCTACTTAGTAGGGACCGGCTGGTCGCCGCTGGTGTCGCTGCGGATCATCCGCAGGTTGGCGGACTGCCCCTGGTAAATAATCCAATCCCCGGCCAGGTTGAATTTCTGCGCGTCCGGGCCGGTGACGGCGAAGACAGACCCGCTCTCCGGGTTAATCAATTCCACGGTGTTGGTTATCGCATTGAGTGAGAAGACCCCCTGCTCGGCGGGAACGTTGAAATAGTGCGGATCGGAGTTGACCAACTCGTCGCCGCTGCCGTCGAACCGCACCCGCCGAAGTTGGGTTTCCCGGTCTTCGGAGTAGTAGAGCCAACCGTCCCAAGCGGCGACCCAGCGCGTGCTGGTCAATCCGAAGCGGTGAACTTTGCCGCTCGCCAAGTCCAAACTGGTCAGTTCGCAGCCGCTGTCGCTGTTGGAAATGCCAACACAGAGGTATTCGCTACCGGCGACAAGATTCCGATAATAGGAGGTGGTGAAATCGTCGGCCTTTTTAGTCGTTTTCCCGTCCAGGCTCAGCGAGTAGAGCCGAAGCGAGTCGTATTGGTCAGCGAAGTAGAGGCCGCCTTGGTCCACCCAGAGGTTACCGGCGCCGCCACGGCGCAATTCGGCTGTTTCGCCGGTCGCAGGGTCATGCGTCCAAACGTTGCCGCCTAAGAGGTAGTAGAGCTTGCCCTGATAGAAATTGAGGTCGCTGGCCGTGCCGCTGTCGCTGACTTTGCGCAGGAATTGCCCCTGCTGGCTGAGCGCGACGACACCTTCCGGTGTGGCCACATACAATTCTGAATCACCGGCGACGGCAAATCCACCGATGACGAGATTGCCCGGATAATTGCCGGCGGTCGGATCGTCCAACGCCGCACCCGGACCAGATTGCGGAGAGGAGTTTGGATCAGGTTGCGGAATCCCGCTGGAGGCGGATCGCGGCGCATCTGGGATGGACGTGCCGATCGCCCCGTTGACGAAATAGCCGCCCACGCCGACCACGGCCAATGCGGCGACAGTGCCCAGGGCGGGCAGCAGCCAACGTTTGCGCCCAGTTTGGGATTTGTCCAGCCATTTGCACAGTTGTGCGGCGGATTGGAAACGTTGCGTCGGGTCGAAGGCGATGCATTTCTCAATCATGGCGCGGAGCTTCGGATCGGCTATGCGCTGGTCGAGGCCCTGCCGGTCGGGGCTGCCGGTCGCCACATAGATCAAAACGATTCCGAGCGCGTAAATATCGGTTAGGGGAGTTGATTGGGCGTAGCCGAATTGTTCTGGAGGGGCATATTGCATAGTGCCCATATTTTTGGTGTCCGACGCGCTGTCGGGTTTAAAAGTCCGCGCGATGCCGAAGTCGGTGAGGCCCAGGCTGCCGTCCGGGCGGACGATGATATTTTGCGGTTTTATGTCCCGGTGGATGACCGGCGGGTCTTGCCGGTGCAGATAGTCGAGGATGGCGGCCAGCTGACCGGCCACGCGATACACCCCTGGCGCGGTGAAGGCTTTGCGTGCGACAACTGCGTCCAACGGCTCTCCGGGGAAATACTCACGAGCCACGTAGCTGCGTCCGCCGCCCACATAGGTGCCGTAAGCCTTGGGGATGCCAGGGTGGTCGAGGCGGGAAAGGATCGCCCACTCCGCATCCGCGCGTTCGCCTGCGTCCGTGTCGGTCGCGCGCAAGATCAGCTCAGCGCCGCTGCGCCGGTCTTTGGCCAGGAAGACCATTTTGTCGGAACTGCTCTTGAGGCAATCCTCAAGCTCGTAGGTATCCAGCCAATGGGCTGGCCAAACACCGCGCACCTCGGCGGCGAGTGCGGCGCTGTAAGATGCCAAGAATTCCGTGGCGTCCGCCATTAGTGACCTCTGTGGCGTTCGTTTGGCTGAGTCTGTGATCATAGTAGCGACAGGAGAGTTGTTAGACCACTAAAGTATGTGGCTGACCATAGTGCGCGGGTCTGCGCTTCGCAGACATCCACTGGCCGCGTGGGCGGGAGGGGCGATGACGGATCGGGAACTCGATTCGCAGCGCATGCTCAACCTGCTGAAGCAAGACCATTTCCCAGCTTCCAATTGGGACCGGGATTTCCTCGACGCCGATATCCGCGACTTTTTCGACGAACTCTTCCGCAAGACCGGGTTGCGGCGTTCCGTTGTCATCCGGGACGCGCACATCTCCCGTACCTATGGCTATCAGCTAATGGACGGCACCAGGGTTGGTGGCCGCGACTACTACCTGTCCATCGCCATCACCATGCACCTCGATTTGCGCACCACCCAGCGGTTGCTCGCCGTCACAAAAAGCGGCGGCCTGCACCCGCTGATAAAGCGCGACGCGGCGATTATTTTCGCCATAAACCACGGCTACGACACCTTCAAACTCTACGAATTTATGACCGAGCTGAACCTTGCCCCGCTAGACACCGGAGTTGAGTGAGCCGGTGCCTTTCCCGGCTTCAGGCTCCTTTCCCGCCCAGTATCCGCTCGAAGCGGCTTAGGTCGGCCACGCTCTCGGACTCGGCTCGGACAAATCCGCGTCGGCTGGCGTCTAGGCTCTGTGCGAGACTGTCGAGCGAGCCGATGGCACGCTCGGTTTGCCTGTCCCAAGTCGTCATCGTTGCCAGGAATGCGTCACTCGCGTTGCCATTCCACATCCCAGTGATATCAGCGATGTGCCCCCTGGCTTTGTCTAACTGGGTTGCCAACGTATCAGCAGTGCTACGCATATCGTTGACGAGCGCTGAGACCGCTGAGTCACGTATCTGATACGACATTCTTTCTCCAGTATGTGGTTCCAGCCTGGGGAAACCATACTATCGCAGCTACACTGAAGTGATTGGGACTTCCAGTTGATGGAGGCTACGGATAATGCGAATCACTATGGACACCGGCTCGTTACCAGGTGCCATCGCTGGGTTGCGGCAATGCTCGGCTGAAATGAGTTCGGCTGTGGCTGATTTGGAATCCAGCGCGAAGAAGAACATGCAGGAATTCAGCGGTGATGCCGCAAGCGCGTACGCGAATGCCCAGACGCAGTGGAACGACGGTATGCGTAAGTTATGCGAGTATCTGGCAGGTATGGCGGACTATCTGGAAATGGTCAACGAGGGGTTCGACGAGCGTGAGAAAAGTAACGCCGATGCGCTTGCCTGAGGTGAAAGCACTATGAATGACGCTGCCGAAATCCATGAGATGGTGGCCTCGCGGGCGAAGGTCGCCCAGGAAGCGCAATCTAAGTATGCCGAACTGCTGAAGTGGCGGCGCGGTCTGACGGCGATCGGCTATTCGGCGGGCAGGAGAACTGCTGTGGTGGTGAACGGCGACGGACACATCGTCGATGTTCGCACGACTGGCTTCGATGATCCGGGGCAGGTCGGCGCGCAATGCACTGACGCACTACGCGATGCGCTGAGAGAGCTTAATGAACGGATGGCCGAGGAGGCCGAGCGGATCGGGATGCCTCCACTGATCGACGATGAAGCCGTGTTGGACGCGGCAGACGGCTATATGGACAAGTTGTTCAGTTTTGTGGACGGGGACTGATGTGAAAACTGAAATCGACACCGATTCAGCCAAGCGCACGGCTAGTGCCTACGGAGCTTTGAAAGCTGAGCTTGATGGAGCGGTCGCGCAGGCGAAAGCCATCGACTCCGACGATTCTGCTTTTGGGTTGCTGTGTGGCCTCATCATCGCACCTTGGTTCCAGGGCGCGGAGGAACAGGCGGGGCAGTTCATCTCTGATTCTGCGGAGAACTGCCAGGCAGGTTCCGACGCTTTCGGTAGTATCGCGGACGGTTACGAGTATTTCGACGCTGAGATGGCACGAACCCTCGCAGAGGCGGAGTGTGACTGATGAGCGGCGGAGCAGGAGCGGAAGCTTGCGCGTGCCAGGCAGAACTCTCATCGTTCACCCTTGGAGATGTAGGCAACGTGGCTGCGGGTGTGGGCCTTTCTGGGGTTGGCGTGGGGGCAGCGGTTGTTGAAGCTGTCCTTGACCCTATTGGCTGGCTATCGGGTTCGATCGCATATTTTTTGCTGACCCATTTCGACCCGTTGCGAGACGCGCTGGACAAAGTGGTGGGAAATCCTGCTGGCGTGGAGGTCAAGGCTCAGCGTTGGGACTCGGTAGCCTCTTCCTTGAACTGCGCGGCTGATGTTTTCCTGACATCGACCAACAAAGAAGTGTCCCTGTGGACGGGCGAGTCAGGGGCTAACGCCGCTGAGTTCACCAAGACGTTCGGCAAATTTGTCAAAGAGGCCGCCGCGCGTTGCAATGACGCGGCCTCCGCTATGCGTTTTGCCTCGAATTTGGTCGAGGCGGTCCGGGAGATTATCACAGATATCATCTCGGATTTGGTCGGGCAAGCTATTTCGTGGGTGGCACAAGTCGGGTTGACTCTCGGCGTTGGCGCCACCTGGGTGGTGCCGAAAGCGATTAGGAAAGTCGCGGAATGGCTGGCAAAGGTCAAGAAATGGTTCACCAAACTCACCAAGGCCATGAGAAAGATCGCTGAGAAGATCAAAAGGCTGAACACCATCTTTCAAACTGTTGGCAAACGCTCATCCAAGCTTGGCAGCTTGCTGCTCGGGTTGGTAAAAAATGCTGGCGGGAGGCCGCACAAATTGCCGAAAGCCCTGGTGCGGGCGGCCAAGAGCGGTCCCTCGTTGCGATGGCTGGTGGAGGCGTTGCCCAACTGGTCGAATCTGGCGGGCGCCGTTTACACCGGCGCGGGCGGGGAATATAAGTATTACTAGCGCTGACAGGATTTGCGAGTGATGGCTGGCAGGGATAATGCGGTGGCCCTGGCCGGGAAGAGGGCGGCGAGGCGGGCTGCTGCGGCAGTCATCGCCCTAGTCGCGGTGCTCAGCCTGCTGCTTGCGTACTTATTGCTCTCGACCGGGACACTGACAGCGTTGGTCGGCATGCCGGGATGGCAGCGGGTGCTATTGTCCCTCGTCTTCGGTGCCGGGTTTGTCGCTCTCTTC
>JAIRXX010000116.1 GCA_031268065.1 Propionibacteriaceae bacterium | reverse complement strand
CGTGGTGTCGCGGGTGGCGAAGAGCAGCGCGTTGACCTCGGCGTGGATGGCGATGCAGAAACTAGCTGTTCCGGGACGGTCGTAGCCGCCATAGCCGGGAACCTGCTCGTAGCTGAGCTGGCCGCGCGGGCACGCTCCTTCGAGGCAGTCTGGACGGCCTGGGGCGGCGCCGTTGTAACCGGTGGCGATGATCCGCTTGTCGAGGACCACCACCGCTCCAACCCGGCGCCGCAAGCATTTGGCGCGGGCCGAGACAGCTTGCGCTATCCCCAAGAAGTAATCATCCCAACTCGGCACATGTGGCAACGGCTTGCTCATAATCCCTCGTTTCTCGCAGCCTCAGGCTACAGCCTCCGCTTCGGATTCGGCCAGAAGCGACTCGCCATATCCGCACCGCCAGCGCATACCCGCCGCCGCGCCGGAGCCAAACCGGCTTAGCCGAAAACGTCTGCCGTCGCCTGGGCCACGTCGGCAGGCTTGCTGAGCACTCCGACTTGGAGCAGGAAATCTGCCATCTGCGCCCAAGCCTGACTGTCGATCTGCACCGATATCGGCACCTGGTCGTCGCAGGTGATCCGGCAGCCTTCGGGGGGGCAAGGGTCCGGGTCGTAGCCGCAGCCGTCGTTCGCCATCACCAGCAGGGTCGCGTCCAACGTCGCCCTGGCGGCGGCGCTGGCATTCGCCTCGGCAAGTCCGGGGATATAGGCCTCCGCGACTTTCACCGCCCGCGCGGGATCGGCCAATGCGGCTTCCATCCCCTGCCCGATCGCCGTCACCACCTGTTTTACCAATTCCGGGTTGGCGGCGAGAAATTCAGCAGTGGTGATGATGGAAGCGCCCACCAGCGGCGGAGCGCCGTCGGGGGCCAGCCCCAGAGCGGTCACGTCCATTTGGGCCAGCTGGAATTGCACCAGGTCGTTGTTGGAGAAGCCGACCACCGCGTCTACTTTGTCGGTGGCCAGCGCGGCGTTTGCGGTGTAGCCGATTTCCATCACGGTGACGTCATCCTCGGTCAGCCCCGCCGACCGCAATGCCACCAGCAGGCCGAACCATGACTCGCCGTACCTGCCCGGAACCCCGATCCGCTTCCCGCGCAAATCGGCAAGGGTGGTGATCTGCTTAGCCGTCGGCGCGATGATCCGCACCGGATAGTGGCGGTAGTAACTGCCCACGGCGACCAAATCCACGCCCTGCTCACGGGCCTGCAGCGCCTCGTCTCCACCGGCGATCACGAATTGCTCCTGCCCGGAGGCTATCGCTGTGAAAAGCCCTTCGCTGGCGCCGTGGTGGCGCAATTCGACCTTGGCCGTCGCCTGGTCGAAAAGGCCGTCGGTCTCGGCCAGATAGAACGGGGCAAATTGGATATTGGGGATATAGCTCATCCCTATCGTCACTTGGGATGGGCCGGTTTCGGTCGGGCTGGCCCCAGACGACGGGACGCCCGCATCCGGGGAGCATCCGGCCAACAGCGGGATGATTATCAGTGTTGCCAAGAATCTACGCATAAAGCTCACCTCAAAGCGATTTGATGATCCGGGAGCGGCGCTCCCAGAGTTGGATTAGCGAATAAATGGTTGCGGCCACCAGGCACAGCACCAAGATCGTTGCGAACATTCCGGGCGTATCGGTGGCTTCGCGCTGCACGGTCAGCAGGGTGCCCAAGCCGAGGCTGCTGCCCCCGCCGATCACCATCTCGCCGACCACCGCTCCGGTGATCGACAACGTGAAGCCATTGCGCACCCCAGCCAGCATTGAGGGCAGTGCCATCGGCGCTTCAACGTGGGCTAGCAGTTGCAGCGAATTCGCGCCGTCCAGCAGCGCGGCGTCAACCACGGCCTTAGGCACATGCCGCAACCCCACCACCGTGGAAATCAGAATGGGGAAGAAAACCATCGAGGCGCAGAGCAGCACGATGGGAGTCCAGCCGTATCCCGCCCAGACTGCCAGCAGCGGGGCCAGCGCGACCGCCGGAATGGCCTGGGAAGCGCCCAAGAAAGGATTCACCGCCGCCGAGACCCATTTGGAGCGATGGATCAGCACCGCCAACGGCATTGCGAACAGCGTGCCCAAGACACAACCGCCGAATACTTCGGCAAAGGTGACTCCCAGATAGCCGAAGATCGCTCCCGAACCCAGCCAGCCCGCCAGGCTTTGCGCCACTGCCAACGGGCTGGGCAGCGCGATGGCGGGTACCCCACCGCTCCAGGCCAGCAAGGTCCAAGCGAACAAGAGCAGGCAGGCGAAAACTATCGGTGCCGCCCAGATGCGTCGCATATCGTCCTCCGGTTCCACGTCGAACCGGGGTGGCTGAAAAGCCTTAAGGTCGCAAACCGCCAAGATAGCCAACGGCTCGCAGCCAACCGTGCGCCTCCCATCCGGACTTTAACCGTCGGTCTTGGAATTTCACCAAATCAACCAGCCTGTGCTGGCTCGCGGACTGTCACCGCCGGTTCGGAGTTTCACCGACCCCGGAACACGTTCGGGAAGATCATAGCGCGTTTGCCGCCGCGCTGGCGCCGATGGCCCACTTGGCGGCATGCAATCCGCCCACCATGCGCTATGGGCAGCCCGCCAGAAATGTCACCGGAAAGAAATGTTGAAACCGCATTTAATAGGCTTGGGTGGCCCATCGGCATGCATAGAATGGATGGCGGCGCTGGTCTTGCATTGCTGCCATTGGGCGGCAATCGGCTGGCGCTGTTGGCGGTGGGGCACAGTGCCGTCGCATCAGACCTGTTGCGATAAAAAGAGCAAAGGCCTGGCGGCGGACGCCACCTGGCGCTGACAAGCATATTTGCGAAGCGAGGGGGGCGGGCAAATGTATTCCCTGTTTGTGGTCACAGGTGTCATTTTTGGCATCGGCATATCATTTTTATTACTGGCTGGTATGACGTTCAGAATCAGAGCGATGCTGAATAAACCAGCCTGGAACGGCAAGACTTTGCCATTCTTATTTATCGGCCTGGCCGCTTTCGCAGTCGGCATCGTCATGTTTTATTTCGCTTACCGGACGATGTGACGCCGCAGTTGCCCTGGCCTGGCCCAGGCCCAGGCTGTTTTCGGGTGTGGCCATCCGATCGCCCCACTTGTACCGGCCCAACGCTTGGCCCTCGCTGGCAGCGCTGCCCCGCCATCGGCGATGCTGGCAGTTAGGCCGACTCCGGTCCCACAAATCAAGACGACCCTTGACACCTCAGCAGCAGAGGAGAAAAATGCCATTGAGTGGAAGCGCTTCCATTACGATGGGGGCCCCACCCGGATTGCAGCCAAAAAGATGAGATCAAGGAGGATCTTCAACAATCATGAGACTGTTACGAGCAATTGCTGCGCTGGCCGTCGCTGTGGCGCTGGCTCCCTTGGGACTGATTGCCCCCCCCCGGCGTCAGCGGCCGAAGAAGTAAATTTGAAGGCGATTCCAGCCCAGGTCATAGACATCTATCCCGGGTTGGTTAAGTCAACGTCAACAACCATCCCGATTGAAGTCACTCCAGCAGACGCCTTCATCAGCGTCACCACCACCAGCACTGATAAGGCGACAATCGCGGTGTCATCAGACAACGACGCCATCGTCGTCACGCCGATCAAGGCGGGCACGGTTTACGCGCAGGTGACTGCCGCAAAAGACGGCTATGAGACGGCAACACAGATTTTCCCAGTCAAGATCGTCGCCCAGATCGAGACAGATGAGTACAACTGGCATGGGGACGCGAAGATCGGCGGCTCCGGCTATGTGACGATGTCGGTCTATTCCCAGATCGAGAAGAATGTGCTCTACGCCCAGACTGACATCGGCGGCGCCTACCGCTACGACTACGCGAACGAATACTGGATCGGCCTCAACGACGACGCTTCCGACCACTCCAGTACTGTTTTCGACGCGAGCGGAAACTTCATCACCGATCTCGCGGCTGGCAATGGCCGTGGCACCACCTTCGTCACCGCCATCGCCCCCGACCCGGTGAAGAAAGGCCGCGTCTACATGGTCGCGGGCAACAACGCCAACAACTCTTCGCTGCTGCGCTCGGACGACTACGGGGACCACTGGAAACGCTTCCGGCTCGGCGTCGCGGTGAACGGCAATGACGGCAGCAACCGTTCCACCGGCAACCGCCTCGCCATCGACCCCAATGACAACTCGGTGCTGTATTACGCGGCACGAAGCAACGGCCTGTGGAAGAGCACCGACTTCGGCGAGCATTGGACGCGCATAGTCAGCGTCACCACGCCACAGGCGAATAACCCGGTGGGCTACGACCCGACTTTCGTGACGATTGACCCGAATACGCCGACCAACGCGGCGGGCGAGTCCACGCACCTGGTCGTCGGCACCACCGGCGACACAGACAACACCTGGGCTGGCACAGCGCCAAACCGGACACGTCCATACGCGGCGCTGTGGGAGACCACCGACGCCGGCGCCACCTGGTCCGAAGTCCCCGGACAGCCCGCCCCCGGAGTCCGCGACCAGTCTGGCTTTGTCGCTGAGCACGTCGATTGGGACGCAAATGGCGACTTGGTAGCCGCATACGCCGAATTCGGTATGGGCGTCAACTCCTATAACCTCGAAGACCCGACCAACCACGCCGCATACACCTACGGCAGCGCCGGCGCCCCGTCGGCAATAGGCTCCAACTCGAACTTCGCGCACGATGGCCGCCTGTATCGCTTCACCTTCGGCACCAAGGCCGACGGCGACCCGGTGACCGGCGTCAATATCACGCCGCCGAATGTGAATACCAGGGAATATCCGCCGCTTACGGAGCTGCAAGCCGAAAACCCGCAACAGTGGTTCCAGCGCGGTGGCCTGGGCGGAGTCTCCGTAGACCGCCAGACCGGCGCAATCGTCGCCTCGACCTTCCACCGCCATGACCGGATGGCTGAGGAAGTCGTTTACTACTCCCCAGACGGCGGCACCACTTGGCGCGTCGCCCATAGCGAGGTCGTCGGCAAGAAGGACTTCCGCGGCTACGGCTATATCGACAAAGACAACGGTTGGGGCGCGGCTGCGCACTGGGCGTTCGACATCAAACTCAATCCGTTCAACTCCGATGAGGCGCTGTTCACCACTGGCGCCGGTTTCTGGGTGACCCGTAACCTGACCGCCGCTGTCGAGCCAATCACAGCGGACAACCAGGTGGTCTGGGGATTCTGGGACGACGGTTTTGAAGAGACAGTCATGTGGAACCTCTACAGCCCGAGCCAAACGAAAGATTATCTTTACGCGACTTATGCGGACTGGGGTTCGATGAGTTGGGCTAAGGACTACACGATCTCCCCGACCAACTCTTTGGTAAACCGCGAGTCGTATTCTGCCCGCCAAATGTACGACACTCCAGAATTCGATGAATTTGGCGATCCCACCTACCGCCCTGATCTGGCCCCCGATCCGACCTCTGCCGCACAGCAGTTCGACGTCGCCGGCTCTCGCGTGTCCCCCTCGGGCACCGCGCTGGGCACCGGTTGGTACCTGAAATACAAGTCGGCTGAAAAGCCCCTCCACGGCGCTCCGCTGGGAGACGCCGCCGACCCGCAGCCCTATCTCGAACGCTGGATGAACACGCAGAATATGGACTACGCCGGCAACAACCAGAAGGTCTTCGTCTTCACTCCTGCCGGGCAGTATCAAAATAGCAACTGCTCCGCTGGCGTCATCTCCTTTGACGAGGGCAAGACAGGCACGCCGCTGGCTGTCCCTGCGGGCATCACCGGTTCTGGAGGCCAGGGCTTCGCCTGCGCGAACGCCAATTCGGGCTGGATCAGCGTCACCGCCGATGGCAACACCGTGGTCTGGTCGGTCGGCGGCCAAAGCATCGCCAACACCTATTGGGCAGATGTCTCAGCAGGTCCTTTGTCTCCGGTCGTCGGTTCACACCAGGGCCGTCAGATCGGTGAGAGCGAGGTGCGCCGCATTGAGCGCCGCAATCCGGACGGGACCCCAGACTATGGCGACCGCACAGCTTGGACGAAGGTCAACTTCTTCCAGCAGGACGGCACCACTCCAGCCACCGGGAATGCAAAGATTTTCTCCGACAAGGTCAACGCGAATATCCTGTACGGCATCGTGAGCGGCAAGCTGTATGTCAGCACCGACGGCGGCAAGAACTTCATCGAGAAGGCAGTCGTCGGCGCCACAGTTCCGGCAGTGAACTGGAATACCTCAAGCCACTCTCAGGGCGGCAACAAGGTCCAAGTCGATCCATTCCACACCAACGCGATTTATCTGGCCCCCAACAACGCCGCCGCTGGGCTGGTGAAGTTGACCTCGCCGGACAACGGCGTGACTTGGAGCGGGGCGAAGGTCAGCCCTGGCACGACCAGCCTGTTCCAGCAAGTCGGCATCGGCATCGGCATCGGGACTAACACGGTCCCCGCGCTGTACGCCGTGGGCACCATCGCCGACAACTCGCAATGGTCGCCAGCCCCGGCCCATTGGGGCGTCTACCGTTCGCTAGACGACGGCGCGACCTGGAAGCGGATCAACGACGATGAGCACCAATACGGCGACCTTCGGGCGCTCAGCGGCGACTCAAGGGTCTTCGGCAGGGTTTACCTGGGCACGGGTACCCGTGGCACCCGCGTCGCCGACGTCAACTGGGATTCCCAAGAGGGTCCAGTCGATGAGGGATACGTGTTGAATATCGCTGCCAGCGCTCCGATAATCGGCGTTGGCGAAGAGTTGAATTTGACCGCCGCACTGACCGATATCTGGGGCGGATCGTCGAAAGATGTGACCGCAGGCGCCACTTTCTCGTATTCAGTTTCGGACATCGAGATCGACTCGCTCACAACGTTCCACCCGACTGTTTCCTACACCTATGTGGTGCGGGGCAGCTACACCTTCACCGACAGCACTGGCACCCATACGCTGACCAGCGCCCCGGTTTCGGTGGAAGTGGTGAATGTGGACGCTTTGCTCCCGGTCATTTCGGGCACCAACGCCGTCGGCTCGACGCTGACCGCTTCGGTCCCGGCAGGCTGGGCAGCCAGCTACACCTGGCTGCGCGATGGCCAACCCATCGGCCACACCGGCCCCAGCTATGTGGTGGCAGATGCCGATGCCGGAAAGTCACTTTCAGTCAGCGCTGTTGTGACAAAGCTCGGAGTCTCTTACACGAGATCAGCTAAGAGCTTGCTCATCAACCACACCTTGAAGTTCACCGCCAAGCCGACTCCGAAAATTTCTGGAACGGCGAAAGTGGGGAAGACGCTGACGGCTAAACCAGGCAGTTGGAAGCCATCGGGCGCAACCTTCAGCTACACCTGGTATCGCTCTGGAGTCGAGATAATCGGAGCTAATGCGAATACCTACACGCTGGTTGGTGACGACAAAGGCAAGAAGATCACCGTGAAGGCGACCGCAGCTAAGACTGGCTACGAACCAGCGACTTCAAAGGCGTCAAAGGCGTCGAAGAAGGTCGCCGCCGGAACACTGACCAAGGCGACTCCGGTCATTGCCGGAACGGTGAAAGTCGGCGAAACGGTGACGGCTGTCGCTGGCGCCTGGGGTCCTGGTTCGGTCACGTTGAAGTACCAGTGGTACCGCAGCGGGAAATCCATCTCCGGCGCCACAACGGACAGCTACACGCTGGCTTCCGCCGATTACAAGAAGAAGCTTACAGTCAAGGTGACCGGTTCGCAGGCTGGATACTCGACCACCAGCAAGACATCGAAATCCAAGACTGTCGCCGCTGGGACTCTGTCCACGGCACCGACACCGGTGATTTCGGGGACGGCGGCTGTCGGGCAGACGTTGACTGCTGATCCCGGCGCCTGCGGCCCAGGCACGGTGACGCTGAAGTACCAGTGGTACCGCAGCGGGAAATCCATCAGCAAGGCGACAAAGGCAACACTCACCCTTGCCGCCGCCGACGAGAACAAGTTGATCACAGTGAAGGTGACCTGCTCGCGTTCTGGGTACACATCGGTGTCCCAGACCTCCGCTCCGACTTCGGCAGTTGCCACTGGGACGCTCGTCTCGGCGGTGCCTACGATTACCGGCACTCCTGCCGTCGGGCAGACATTGACCGCCAAGCCAGGCACTTGGACCAGTGGAACCGTTTTCATTTACCAGTGGATACAGGACTCGGGCAGCGGGCCAAACGCCATCCCCGGCGCGACAAAGTCGACCTACAAGTTGGCCAATGCCGATGCTGGCGCCCAGGTGAGCGTCCGAATCACCGGATCGAAGGCGGGATACGTCCCGACAACCTTGGATTCAGCCCAAGTCTTCGTGATTTAGCAGATCAACTGACTAGTCTTGGGGTGGGGTTCTGATCGGAACCCCACCCAAAGACGGCTGAGCTAAGGCCTGCTTCCTATTGCATGGCCCAACTAATCGTGCTGGCCGCTTTCATAGTCAGCATCGTCATGTTTTATTTCGCTTACCGGACGATGTGACGCCGCAG
>JAIRXX010000003.1 GCA_031268065.1 Propionibacteriaceae bacterium | reverse complement strand
ACCGCGAAGAATTTCTGAAGCTGGTCCGGGTGTGCCCGGCAGCGCTCTACAAAATTGACTCCCAGGGCAACCAGTCTTTCGATTACGCTGGTTGCCTGGAATGTGGGACTTGCCGCGTGGCGGCGGGAGGGACGATCATCGCCAAGTGGGGCAATCCGGGGCCGACGATGGGAGTCGAGTATCGCTATGGGTAGCGTTCCTTCCCATCTGGGCATCGGGGAGTTTCCCGGTCCGTTTTGGCGCTCGGCCCAGGCGGGCTGAGAGAGCGGGGGAGTTAGTGGATTCAGGCAACCAGGCTGGGCCGGGGCCGCTGCGGCGGATAGTCGGGGGTTCGGCGTTGAAATACCTCGGGTTGACGCTGCTGCTGGCCTGGCACTACTGCCTGTGGTTCGTCCCGAACAGCTACCTGGAATTGTTCATCCTGGACGACCGGATCACCTTCTCCTGGCTCATCGCATTGGCGCTGGCCGCGCTGACGCATTTCTCGCTGGCGCTTGGCCTAGGCGGGAAGCGGCATCTGACACCGCGTCCGGCGATCATCTGGATCGCCACCCTCGCCGGTTCAGCCGGTACCGGGGTGTTCACCCTCTTCGCCGTCAACGATCCGAATCCGGCCGGTGCCTATCTGTTGAGCGCCGTCATCGGGATTTCCGCCGGATTGCTCTGGCTGCTCTGGGGTGAGCGCTATGCCGCCCAGCGGGCCAAATTCACCATTCGCCGGATAGCCCCCACCTACGCCGGTTTCCTGCTCGCTTCCCTGCTGCTCGCCTCGGTGCTGCCGGGAGTGTTCTCGCCGCTGTTCACCTCGCTGCTGCCCCTGTTTTCCGGCCTCTTGCTCCATGTCAGCGCCAAGGGCGCTTCCGGCCAGCGCTATCCGCGCTTGTTGCCGAGGCAGGCCGCCCGGTTGGGCAGGCTCCCGATCCTAACGGTCTGCGTCATCTCCTTCGTGGCATCGTTCGTCAGCTACTTCACCGTCGCCATCGTGCCTTGGGAGGCCGTCGCGGTGATAGACCGGAGCTTCACCATCGGGGTGGCCATCGGCGCCCTTTTCATCCTGGTGATCGCCGGTTTGCAATTGCTGCACTCCACCCGTTACACCATCTTCCGGACCTTCCCCTGGCTGTTGTTCTGCGAGGTCATCGCCTGTGGACTATTCCTGTTCAGCTTCGCCACCGGCTTCTCCGCATTTCTGCTGGCGCTGGCGATCTCCTCGGTGCTGGAGATTTTGCTCACCATGTACATGGGAGGTCTCACCCTGCGCGGCTACGTGGCCCCAGTCGTCGCCTTTGGGCTGAGCGGTGGCGCCATCCGGCTGGGCATCTGCCTCGGTAACGGCTTGGCGCTGGTCTACGAGCACGTCCCCTGGCTGGCCGAAGTTTGGACAGTGCCGACGATGCTGGCTTTCATCGCCATCCTCACCGGGTTGCTCATCCCCCTGGTGCGCCAGGAATACAACATCAGCGAGCTGGTCCGCAGCCCGCAGAGCATTTCCGAGCTGGACGCCCAAGTTGCCCAAGCCGCCGCCGAATTCAAGCTGTCGGAGCGCGAACGTGAGATCGTTTCCGCGCTGGCTCGGGGCTACACTGCCTCTGCCGTGGCGGAGAAGCTGTTCATCTCCCCGCACACGGTGAATACCCACATCCAGCACATCTACGACAAAATGGGCATCCACAAGCGTTCGGAATTGCTCAACTATCTGAACAAGCGCGACTGAGCCAGCCCAGCGGCGCCACCATTTCGGCCTTGGCCGAGCTGGTCTGCGTGGGCGCAAAGAGTGGGGGATCATTTTTGCTGAGATGGTTCTCATAACGGTTTCCTGAGGGTAGAATCCAAAACAGTGCTCAGTGCTGAGGATTCTCAGGATTGGTATAGGCAGTCAGCGGCGGCTGTCTTTACTTGTCTATACCTCAGGGCTTTGTGCTCTCGGCGGCAAAGGTGCTGACCGGGGAACAACTTTACATAGGAGAAACCCATGAGAACATCCAGAGGCACGGGGGGGGGTATCGAAGTTTACTAGCTGGTTTGTTAACGACTGGCTTGTTGGCTTCTAGCATCCTCGCACTCAGCGTACCTACCCAGGCAAATGCTGATTCGCCCCTCCCTTACCTTGACAAGTCCCTGCCATTCAACGTCCGGGCGGCTGATCTTGTTTCCCGGATGACGTTCCAGGAGAAGCAGCAGCAGTTGCGGGCACAGACTCAGACGAATGGCGCCACCAACGTAGCGACCGGTTTGGCGCCTGCCATTCCGAGGCTGGGCGTCCCGGCCTACGACTGGTGGAACGAGGCGCTGCACGGCATCGCCCGTTCTGGCGGGACAGTGAATGCCGGCGGCAAGGCCACAGATTTCCCCACCGGCCTTGGCTTGGCCGCTTCCTGGGATCGCAATCTGGTCTTGGCGGCTGAGACCGTCGTCTCCAATGAGGCACGGGCTTTCACGAATTACTACAACACCAATGTGGCAGCCCACAACAAGGGCTTGACGTATTGGTCGCCGACGATCAACATGCACCGCGATCCCAGATGGGGCCGCGCCGAGGAGACCTACGGCGAAGACCCCTATCTGACTGGTGAGATCGGGTCGCAGTTCACCCTTGGGCTGCAGGGAGGCAACGAATCCGACAACGATTCCAAGTCTGCCGATGAGAACGCCTATCTCAAGGCTGTCGCCACTCCCAAGCATTTCTTGGCCAACAACGCCGAGAATGTGCGGCACACTGGCACCGCTGATTTGACCGCAGCCGAATTGCGCGAGTATTACACTCCCGCTTTCGCCAAGCTCGTCAGCCCCGAGGTGGGTGCGAAGTCGATCATGACCGCCTACAACCACGTCTCCATCGACGGTGGCGACCGGCTCCCGATGTCCGCCAACTTCCCGATCCTGCAGGACGCCTTGAAGCGCACTTGGGGCTTCGACGGCGTGGTCACCTCTGACTGCGACGCCATCCGCGACTCTTGGGATCCCCGGATGATCGCCGCCCAGGACTGGGTGCCCTCCGACGTCGAGGCGTTGGGCAATGTTTACAATGGCCAGCCCTCTTGGGATCAGCCCTCCGGCATCGCCTACACCTTGAAGGCCGGCACTGATCTGGACTGCATGGACACTGATTACACCTTCAATACGAATCCCGCCGGATTGACCTCCACGGCGAACCGCCCGACTGGCGCCGCTGGCCTGCAAGTGAGCGCGGCCAATGGCTATATCAGCGAGGCCGATCTGGACGCCTCCCTGGTCCGGGCTTTCACCGTGCGTATGCAATTTGGTGAATTCGACAACGGCGGACGCGACAATGCCGCTCCCGCATCTGGCACCCACTCGCCGCTGTACGGTGCCACTCCGTGGGGCGATCTCACGATGGCCAACGCTGTGGACACCGCCAGCAGCAGGGCGCTCGCTGAGAAGGCCGCCGCCGCTGGCACAGTGTTGCTGAAGAATGACGGCATCCTGCCGCTGGCAAAGCCGAATGCGAACACCAAGGTTGTCGTCGTGGGCCACATGGCCCAGATGGCAGTGCATGGCGACTATTCCCCGCAGACTTCGTTCGAGTACAACTTGAGCGCGGCCCGCGCGGTCAAAGAATATGTGGCTGGCCAGCTTCGGGTATCGGTTGACAGCCTGACTGATGCCAATTACCAGTGGATTCCAGGGTTCGACATGACCGGCAAGTGGGGTTGGAAGAAGCCCAACCTCGGCCGTTCGCTGTCTGGTTCCCCCGCCGCCGTGCGTTTCCTCGCCTCTGACGGGACCGAATTGGGCAGAATCAGCCCCTTCGATCTGTACAAGTCCGGCCAGATAGACGGATGGAGAGGGTCTCAGCCTTGGGGTCCGCTCACCTCGGCAACCGCTTCGCTGACCAACTCCGGCGCTTGGGGAGGATATTTCGCCACTGACGTGACTATCCCCGCTGGCACCGCGCAGATCACCGTGGAGCAGACCTTCGCAAACAACGCCGCAGGCCGCACCTATGACGCGGTTGCCGACGAAACCTGCTTCGCAGTCGCCGGATGGACTGGCGAATTCGACGTCAGGGTTGGCGAGCGTTTCACCGGGAAGAAGATCGGCACCGTCGATTCTGCCTCCGCTGGCAAGTATTGCACCTCAGGCAACATCGCAGCCAACCAGTCGGCATCCGTGCTGGCTCGGAGCGTGCAGTTGCAGGAGTCGCAAAATGGCTACGTTGCCAACCGCCTCGCTGGGACCAAGACGAAGCTTTACTTCGAGTACAGCTCCAACTTCGGTTTCGACGGTTTCACCGATGCTGAGAAAGCCTCCATCAGTGGAGCCGACGTTGTTATCGGCTACGCCGGGACCACCGCGTTGCAGTCGCTCTGCGCCACCAACCCGGACGATCCGGGCGCGAGTTGCGGAGCTGGCACTTCTGCCGCCTCAGACTCCTCCGAGGATGAGGACCGCTCCAACCTGGACCTGCCCCGGAGCCAGGACAAGGTGATCAAGGCAGCAGCCGAATTGAATCCGAATACCATCGCCTGGTTGTCCACGGTGTCTCAAGTGAATGTGGAGCCTTTCAAAGACAAGGTCGCCGCTATCGCATGGACCACCTACAACGGCCAAGCGCAGTCGCGCAACATCACCGACGTGCTCTGGGGCGAGGTGAATCCCTCCGGTCGGCTGCCATTCACCTGGTACACCGACATTCGGGAATTGCCGGACACCCCGGATTATCAGATGACTCCGGATTATGACCACAACGGGCGCACGTACCAGTACTTCACTGGCGACATCAGCTATCCGTTCGGTCATGGTTTGAGCTACGCGAAGTTCGCGTATTCAGATTTGCGGCTGGACTCCTCCGATGTCGATGTGAACGGCAGCGTCAAGGCGACTGTCAATGTGAAGAATGTGTCCAAGGTCAAGGGCCAGGAAGTCGTGCAGCTCTATGCTGTCGGCCCGAAAGCTGGCAAAGCCCTGCGTCCGGACAAGCAGCTCAAGGGATTCGAGAAGATCGAACTCGCGGCTGGCAAGTCCAAGGACGTCACCATTGAGTTGAAGGCCGCCGATCTTTGGTTCTGGGATTCGCAAGCCGATCACAAGACCTTCGATCTGGGCGAGTGGAAGCTCTACCTCGGGCCGAATTCCGATCTGTCCAACGCGCTGTCGGCAGACATCACACTTTCTGGTTCGCTGGCTGCCGGTATTGATATCGTCACCGCGATCCCAGACGGCGTGATCCTCAACACCGAGGTTCCCGGCAACGTCATCCATGCCAATCTGTCAGCAACCCGGCTGGATCAGTCGTTCTACGATCTGAGCAAGGTAGAGGTCGAATACACCTCTTCTGATCCCGCAGTGGCTGTTGTCGATAGCTTTGGGGCAGTTTCCCCGGTCTCCGCGGGCGTGGCGCTGATCACGGCCAAGGTGACTGCGGATGACACCTCCAAGACGACCAACTTCCCGGTTGTGGTTCACACTGGCACCGTTGCCGCCAATCATGTGACTGGCTCTGACGCTCCAGCTGCGAATCCGAGTGAGACGCTGTTCGCCACCTTGGTGGGCTTCGCTGATCAGGAAGCCGAGTTGTCGGATGACGGCGCTCAGTTGGTAGCGACCTTGTTCCAGGCAGATGACGCCCCCGCCGCCGATCCGATCAAGTTCCGCGTGGCGCTTGCCGAGGAGAACACGGCTGGTGCGACAGTTACCCCTGACGGAGTGCTTACCGCGCAGCGTCCTGGTGTAGTCCGGGTTACCGCCTACACCAACGTCACTGGCGGCAATCGCGCCTACACCCACACGGCGACGATCAAGGTGGTGAACAAGGCTGAGTTGCAGGCCAGCGTTGCTGACGCGGTGGCGGTCCGCGACGGCCTCGACACCAGCCAGTACACGCCAGTGTCCGTGGCCGGGTTGGACAACGCGATTGCCGACGCCCAAGCCCTGCTTGCCGATCCGAGTGCCACTCAGGCGCAGATCGACGCGGCGCTGCAGGCGATCACCGACGCCGTGGCCGGCCTGTCCGCGAATACCTCGCTGACAGCGGTTGCTGTGACGATCGCTGACCGGGCGTGGACCGGTAAGAAGCTATCTGCTGGATTCGAGGTTGAGGCGAACGGCGTGCCGTTGGTCTTGGACACGGATTACCGGATTGATTCTGTCGGCGCCAATAAGAATATTGGCAAAGGTTCGGTGAAGATCACCGGTATCGGTGATTACCGCGATCAGGTGAATGTGTCGTTCAAGATCGTTCCGAAGGCTAACAAGGTGTCCAAAGCCTCCGTTGGCAAGAAGAAGGTAAAGGTTACCTGGTCGAAGGCCTCCAAGACCCAGAAGGTCACTGGCTACAGCGTCCAGTACCGGGTGAAGGGCACAGACACTTGGAAGACCAAGACCGTCAAGGGCGCCAGCAAGGGCAGCGTCACCATCACCAAGTTGAAGAAGGGCAAAGCATACGAATTCCGTGTTCGGGTCTACAAGACAGTCTCGAAGACCAAGTACTACTCTGCCTACAGTCCGGTCAAAGCCTCCGGCAAAGTGAAGTGAACTAAGTAGCTTCTCCAAACAAGTTGTCCGGGTGGCGCCAACAGGCGCCACCCGGACGGCTGTTTTGTAAAGGAGTAGTCGCTTCCCGTTCAGCCATGTTGCGTCCGCACCCTCTTGGGGAGTTGGGCGAAGGCGCGTAGCCTGCCGAAGTCGCTGTTTAACGGGTCGGCGGACTCTGCTACGGTCTCAAGGATGCCCAGCGCGGCGGCCACGCGGAAGACGGTTTCCAGCTTCACTGAGGGGTCGCCGTTCTCTAGGCGGCGCAATGTGCCTCTGGAGATGCCTGCCCGGTCGGCAGTGACTTCCGCGCTCAGCCGCAACAATTTCCGCCAGGTGCGCAAATGCGAACCGAAGGCGGCGGCGGCATTCACCACCCGTCTGGAAGCGGGGCGTACGGACATGACTCCAGGATAACTTATGGTGCATATATAGACCAATACAGCCAGTTTCGATTCACATGAGTGCCTACTCGTTGCCAGGGGCTTACCAGCAGGGAACGTTGGCCAGCGCTTGATGGCGGCATTGGCTACGGAAGGGGGCGCGTCAAATGTTTGACGGACTTGCGGGCTGGCGGTCTGTTGGTGCCGCTGATGGGAAGCAGAGTCCGTTAAAGGAAAAACTCTCGTTGCAGAAGTGTTCCCTGATAGACGGCGCTGTTGGCCAGCTGGGATTTGGGTCTCGCGTTTCTGATTGGAAGACGAATCGGGTGGCTTAACTCCCGGTGATATCATCAACGCAGAGCGTGTCCCCTCGTCTTTGTCCCCTGAGGTGCGCTGCTAAATTTACTGGACCACCTTGAGGAAAACGATGCCAGAGATAAACACCAAGGAACAGGCTGAACGCTTTGTTTTTGCGAACAATGCGGCGCAGAGCAACCTGTTTAACACTTTCAACCTTTATGTCGTGGCTATCATCGGCCTGGCTGTTGCCCTCATCGCCTTCTTGGTCGGGCTGGCGACTGGGGGAATCGCCCTAGATGTGCTGGCCTTCGTCCAAGCGGCTTTCGCGCTCGGCGGCCTGGCTTTCGCCATCTGGAGTTCGGAGACTGCGCGGGACCGGGTGGCCAACACCTACCTGACCCAATCTGGGTTGCTGTTCGAGGTTAACGCCCTTGTGACCTGCTTAGTGATGATCGGGACGCAAATAGCGCATCCAGCGCTGTCGGTGGTGGCCTATCTTGTGCCTTGGATCGTCTATGCGGCGACATTCTTCATCACCTACCAGGTGGTCCGGGCGAATGTTGGGGCGCATGAGCGCAAAGCCACCAAGACAACATCGTTCTCGGTATTGATCGTGGTGGTAATCATCGGCATCTTCGTCGGAAAGACAGTGACCTCCGGCACGGACAGCCTCGTCAACGCCTTGAGCGCTGGTGCCCAAGGGCTTGTTATCCTCGGTGCCGGTTCGCTCATCGCGCTGATCTTGGGAATGCTGACCGCTATCGGTTTCTTCAAGAATCTCTTGGTCAAGAAGTTCGACATAGATCTTTCACCGCTGTACCAGCAAGGCTAGTCTTTCGCAGTCCCCGCGAAACGCCGATCCGTAGCGCGGGGAGAGTGCGTTGCGGGAGCGTCCGGGAGATGCCACGCTGGGGCGTGTCTCGGCGCGGGGTGGACGGATGTCTGCCGCGACCCTGGGAGGAGTCGAACCTCCGACACAAGGTTTAGGAAACCTCTGCTCTATCCTCTGAGCTACAGGGCCATGAGACGCCAGCGCCTTACGGGGACACTGGCTGATCGCTATTGGTAGTACGTGTCGGAATGAGTATAGTTCACCCAAGAGAGTGGCACGCAGTCGATGATGTCTCCTGGGGGTGGGTAGACGGCTGATAGCCCTTTGACGGTGCCACTCTCGTTAACTTCTCCCCCTCAGGCCCCTGTGGCGACAATTCTGGCCTCTGGCGCGGCAATGCTTTGCGGTGCCTTCGTTGCTTGCTTGGCCACCAGGGAGAGCCATTTGTTCCAGTATTTCAAGAGCCGCTGACTTGGCACACTCCGCGCGGTCCGCAGCAGAGTTTCAACCCATGCCGATGCTGGCCGCTTCGCGGTGCAGCCGACCGAAGTTGTAGTACGCGGCGCAGGCGCCTTCGGGGGAAACCATGCAGGTGCCTATCGGGCGTTCTGGGGTGCAGGCGCGGGCGAAGACGCGGCATTCCCAGGGTTTGAGTTGACCGGTGAGGACCAGCCCGCATTGGCAGGCCGGGTGGTCGGCCACCCGCTGGCCAGGCAATTCAAAACGGCGCTCGGCGTCGAAACGGGCATAGGCCGGGGCGAGTTGATATCCAGAATCCGGGATATAACCCAGGCCGCGCCATTCAAAAGTCTCTCTTGGGGTGAACACTTCAGCCAGCAATTGCAGCGCGGCGGCATTGCCCGCCGGACGCACGACTCGGGAATATTGGTTTTCCAACGCGCGGCGCTGGTCGCGGTATTGGTTGAGCAGCATGTCCACAGCTTGCAGGATGTCCAACGGCTCGAAACCGGTCACCACCACCGGCAGTCGGTGCTCGGCGGGGATGAAGCCGAAGTGGTCGCTGCCCACGACTGTCGCCACATGCCCTGGCCCGATGAAGCCGTCGAGGCGCAGCCCGGCAGTACCCAAGATGGCCTCCAGCGGCGGGCGGATGAGCACATGGTTGGAGAAGACGGAAAAATTCTCCAAACCCAGCCGGTCGGCCTGGACCAGGGTCGCCGCCGTGGAAGGCGCCGTCGTCTCAAAACCGACGGCGAAGAAGACCACTTCGCGGCCTGGATTGTCACGGGCGATCTTCAGCGCGTCGAGCGGGGAGTAGACGAACCGGACGTCAGCCCCCTGGGCTTGGGCCTGGAGCAAGCTGCCCTGGGTGCCGGGCACCCGCATCATGTCCCCAAAAGTGGTGAAGATGACCCGTTCTTGATGGGCCAGCCACACGGCGTCGTCCACCCGGCCCATCGGGATCACGCAGACCGGGCATCCCGGCCCATGCACAAATTCGACGCTGGGGGGAAGCAACTGCTCCAGGCCATGCCGGTAGATGGTGTGGGTGTGCCCGCCGCAAATCTCCATGAACCGCAGCTCGCGCCCCAACTTCTCCGCAGTCTGGCCGATGGCCCGGACCAGGTTCTTGGCCGCCGTCGGATCGCGGAATTCGTCCACGAACCTCATCGGATCGCCGAATCGGTGAAAGCGTCCAATTCCTCATCCCAGACCCGGCCAAGCCGCTTGATCTGGTCGAGGGTGAATTCAGCCTCCTCCGGGTCTATTTTGGACAGGGCGAAACCGACATGCACCAACACCCAGTCGCCAAGTTGCACGTCGTCCAACAGCCCGATGGAGATGTCGCGCCGCACGTTGTTTACCGCGACCTTGGCCAGGTCAGGCTCGCCGTCGATGAAGGCGACTATCTCGCCGGGGATTCCCAGGCACACAGTTTGCTCCTTTTCGTCTCGTCCAATACCGCCGATCAGCAAATCCTCGGGAGCGGATCGCCGATCATCATGTCCACCAACCGGGTGCCGCCGAAGGCGTTGCGAATGGCGACGATGCCAGGCGGCTCAGCGATCACCTGCCCAATGGTTCCAGCCTGGTCCGCCCCGGCCCCGCGCAGCGCCCTGACGGCGGCATCAGCCGCGTCCGCCGCCACCACCGCGACGAAGAACCCTTCGTTTGCCACATAGAGCGGGTCGATGCCGAGCATGTCGCAGGCTCCGCGCACCACCGGATCGATCCGGATACGCTCGTCGTCCAGCAGGATTCCCAATCCGGCAGCGCGGGCCAGCTCGTTGGCAACTGTGCCCAGCCCGCCCCTGGTCGCATCGCGCATCCAGCGGACAGCCGACGGCTCCCCTGCGGCATAGAGCGCTTCGACCAGGCCGTTCAACGGCGCGGAGTCGCTGCGGATATCGGCGTCAAGGGCCAGATCGCCCCTGGCGAGCAGCACCGCCATCCCATGCCCGGCGATTGGCCCCGATCCGATGACCGCATCACCGGCGCCGATTCGCCCGGCGCCCAGCATCCGGCTCTTTGGCACCAGTCCGATTCCGGCGGTGGTGATGAACAATTTGTCCGCCGCGCCGCGCGGGACAACCTTGGTGTCTCCGGTGACGATCCGCACCCCGGCCCGTTTTGCCGCCGCCGCCATCGCCTGCACTATGGCGGACAATTCGCCCATGCCCAGCCCCTCTTCGATGACGAAAGCCGCCGACAGCCATTGTGGGCGGGCGCCGCTCACCGCCAGATCGTTCACAGTTCCGTTGACGGCCAGTTCCCCGATGCTCCCGCCTGGGAAACGGATCGGATTCACCACATACGAATCAGTGGAGAACGCCAGCCGCCCGCTGGCCGCCAGCAACGCCGCGTCGGTGAGTTCAGCAGGGTTGTCCCTCCCGAAGGCGGAAATGAAAACTTCGTCAATGAGCCAGGCCGAGGCCTTGCCGCCAGCGCCATGCGCCAGGGTGATAACTTCGTCCATGAGTCCTCGATCTAGTCGTCTTTCGGGAGGTTGTTCCAAGTTGCTGCCGCTAACTCGCCCTCATCAGCGTCAAATATCCCGCTAAAGCCTGGCCGAGCGCCAGCCCGCCATCATTGGCTGGGACGATTCGATGGGGTAAAGGTGAGTATCCGGCCTGGCTGAGCAGCCGGGAAATGTCGCTGAGCAGCAGCCGGTTGCAGCACACCCCGCCCGTCAATCCGATCACTGATCCGGGCGCGGCGACGGTGGCTACCGCCTGGGCGCAGATGCTGGCGAATCCGGCCTGGAAGCTGCGGGCCAGGCAGGCTTTGGGAACGCCGCCGCGCACGCCGTGAGCCAACGCCTGGACCAGTTCGGGCAAATCGGACAGCCCTTCGGCGTGGCCGGGGTGCGGGCAGGATCGGGCCAGGCACTCCAATTCCATAGCCGCCTGCGCCTCGTAGCTGGCGTGGTGGCAAATCCCGAGCAAAGACGACGCGGCGTCGAACAGGCGTCCGGCAGAAGATGTCCTGACGACGGCTACCCGATGCTCCAATTGCGAGGCCACCAGTCTCAATTCGGCAGCTGGCGCGGCTTGTGCCGGTGGCAATCCGGCGTAGTCAAAGCCGTATTCGTGCAGCAGCGCCAGGGCGCATTTCCACGGATGCCCAACGGCGGAGTCCCCACCGGGCAGCCAGAAACCGGGCAGGTGCCAGCTGCGTTGGAAGTCCAGCGGATCGTCGCCCAGTGTGATGGCCTCACCGCCCCAGATCGTTTGGTCGTCGCCGTAGCCGGTGCCGTCAACGACCAAGAAAGTGCGCGGGCTGGCTGTCAGCGCCCCGGCTCCACCCGGCGGCAAAGCGCCGCTTCGGCCCGCAAGCTGGGCGGTGAGCGACAGATGGGTGTGCTCTGCGAGCAAGCTCAACGCATGGGCATGGTGGTGCTGCACCTCCAAGACCCGGGCGCCGGTCCGCTCGGCCTCGCGCAGGCCCCAGGACCGGGTTGCGTAGCCGGGATGCTTGTCCACCACGATCAACTCCGGGGAGCGCCGGTGGGTGGTGAGCAACTGTGCCACCGAACGTTCAAAGGCAGCTTGGGTCTCCAACGATCCCATATCGCCGATATGCGCGCTGAGGAAGGCCATCGAATCCCTGCTGAGGGCGAAGGTATTCTTCAGCTCACCGCCGACCGCCAATACGGCTTGGTCGGCCAGGCCGGGGCCAGCGCCGAGCCGGACCGGGAGCGGCGCGTAACCGCGAGAGCGGCGGATGGGGATCGTGCTAGGCGAGCCGGGGCAATCGTTTGGGGAATCTGCTGGCCTCGCGCAGGCCAGCACCGAATCTTCCACCGGCGTCCAGATGCCGCGATCATGCAGCAGGAAGGCGTCGACAATCCCGGCCAGATCGTTGCGGGCGTCGCTGTTTCGGTAGGTGAGCGGCAGGGAGGAGGAATTCGCGCTGGTGGCCACCAACACGTCTTCAGGGTGCAGCAGCAGGTGGTGGATCGGAGAGTAGGGGAGCATCACCCCAACGTCGTCCAGCTTCGGGGCGACGCCTGCCGCCAGGTCGTAGCCAGCTGCCATTCCCGCCAACATGATCGGATGCTCGGGTCCAGACAATTCGCGGGTGTGTTCGGGGCCGAGCAGGGCTATCCGCTGGGCCGCCGCCAGCGATCCGGCCATCACCGCAAACGGCTTGGCCTTGCGGCGTTTGCGCTGGCGCAGCAAAGCCACGGCTTTCGGATTGCGGGCATCGCACATCAAGGTGAAGCCGCCGATCCCTTTGACGGCGAGGATGCCGCCGGTGGCCAGCAGTTCGCGGGCGGCGGCGATGCTGGCGGCGGCGCCCGCCCGCCGGGCAGCCGCTGGGACATCGCCCCTGGCTGAGGCCGCAGATTCCAGCCACAGCCTGGGGCCGCAGTCGAAGCAGGAAATCGGCTGGGCATGGTGGCGGCGGTCGGACGGGTCTTCGTACTGCGCCCGGCAGGCTTCGCACATCAGGAAGTCGGCCATCGTGGTGAGCGGGCGGTCGTAGGGAACATCGCGGATGATCGAAAGCCTCGGGCCGCAATTCACGCAGGTTATGAACGGATAGCGGTGGCGGCGGTCGGCTGGGTCGTTGAATTCGCGCAGGCAGTCTGGGCAGGTGGCGATGTCTGGCGGGATCAGCGTGACACC
>JAIRXX010000308.1 GCA_031268065.1 Propionibacteriaceae bacterium | reverse complement strand
GCCATCGCCGGGGTGATCTCTTCGCGGCGCACACTCGCCAGCGCGTCGGCGACGGTGGCGTCAGCCGGGAGCACCACCGGTTCGGGGTTCATCAAACCGCCAGCGGTGGCGGCGTCGTAGCTGAGCAGGGTGCGAACGTCCTCGGCATCCTCCGGCTCCATCCGCTGCAAGATGTCTTCGGCTAAGCCGGTGTCCAATTCCGCGATCAAGTCGGCGGCGTCGTCTGGGTCCATCTCCTCCAAAACGTCAGCGGCGCGCTCGGTGCCGAGAATGGCGATCAACTCGACTTGCTCGTCTTCCGGCAATTCCTCCAACGCCTCCGCCAGCTGCCGGTCATCCATCGCGTCCATGACGTTCGCCCGGCGTGCCGGTTCCATATCGTGCAACTCGCGGGCGACGTCTGCCGGCTTCAGCTCGCTCAGCCTGGCGACGAATTCCTCAGCGGAATGCTCCGGCGCCGCCGACAGGAAATCTGGCACCTCCGACCAGTCCACGATGGTCACATGGCCGCGCTGGAAAGGCCGCCTTGAGCCTGTCTCGCGCAGGGCGACCTCGGCCAATTCCCACTCGTGCGATCTGATCCGCCGAATCGCCACATCGAAGATTGTCGACGGAACCTCCGAACCAGCCCTGGTGACCGTCCGGTCGAAGAGGGAATCGATGACCAGGATTTCCCGCTCCCGCTTCTCGAAACGCCGCGTGTTCACCAGCCCAGAGATGATCAGCTGATTGGCGTCAACCGAATGCACCCGCTCCATCGGCAGGAAAATCCTGCGCAGCGCGAATAACTCTACGACCACGCCTTTAACCCGTGGCGGACGATTCCCGCTGCGGTTTTGGATAACGACGTCGCGAAGCTTGCCCACCTGGTCCCCGTTGGGATCAAGGATGGGCAGCCCCCGGATGCGGGAAATGAAAATAGGGGTCGTGGCGCCGCTCACGAATGGAGGCTACTCTCTTAGACCCAGGTTTAGGTAGCCTCAGCGTCAAAAGGGGCGGTTTTCTCAGGTGCGGCTGAAGATCTCACCGGCGTGACAGGCGGGCTGACTGGCGCGGGCGGCTTCGCCCCGTCCGGTTTTACCCCGTCCGGCTTCGCCCCGGCAGGCTTCACCTCGTCCGGCTTCGCCTCGGCAGGTTTGGGGTCGGCAGGTTTTACCTCGGCGGGCTTGGGATCGGCCAAGACGCTCATCGCAAGATTCTTCGGATGCAGTTCGGATAGGTTCAACTCGCCCAGTTCCGGCACTTCCTCCTGAATCTGCGCCCGGGCGTTATTGGCGATGCCGCGCACATAGTTGACCACCCGCCCCGCCTTGCGGGCCAACTCGGGCAGTTTGTCCGGGCCGAAGATGATCACTCCCAGCACCGCGAGGGTGACAAGCTCCGGGAAACCAATATTGAAATCGAGCACTACGCTCCCGCAGCGTCCAAAATGGCAACGAAAGCCTCCGCCTGTTGCGAAGAAGCCTCAAGCAATGGTTTGCGCACTCCTCCAGGGCGGAATCCGCGCGCGGCAAGACCAGCCTTCACCAGCAGGCAGCCCTGGGTGGCGAAAACCCCGGTGTAGACCGGGAGCAACTGCCTAAATAGCCGCAGCGCGGCCTCAGGTTGGCCGGTGCGGAATAGCTCGATGAGCTGCTTGGTGCGTCTCCCGGTGAAATGGGTGGACGTCCCGACGACCCCATCGGCTCCCAACGCCAGCAGCGGCAGCAGCATCGCGTCATCTCCGGCGTAGTATTGCAGGCTGGTCTGGGCCATCACTTGCGCGGATGCGACCGGCATCGCCTTGGCGTCCTTGACCGCGACGATGCGCGGGTGCGCGGCGAGCTGGACCAAGGTCGCCGTCTCCACCGGAACCCCACAGCGATGCGGGATGTCGTAGACCATGATCGGCAGCCCGGTCGCCTCCGCGACGGTGATGAAATGATCTGCCAAGGCGTCTTGCGGCGGGCGCGAGTAGTACGGAGTCACCACCAACAGCCCGTCCGCACCGGCGTCCTCGGCGTCTGCGGTGAGTTGCAGGGTGTGCGCTGTGTCAAATGTGCCCACTCCGGCGACGATCTTGGCCCGGTCGCCCACCTCGGCGACGACCTCGGCGAGCAGCCGCTTTTTCTCCGCGTCGCTCGTGGTGGGCGCCTCTCCGGTGGTGCCGTTGACTACGAGGGCGTCGTTTCCCTGCTCGTCCACCAAATAGGCCGCCAATCTCCGCGCCTCGGGGTAGTTGAGCGACCCATCGTCGTTGAATGGCGTGACCATAGCCGTCTGCAGACGGCCGAAGACCGGGTTTTCGTGCATGACCATAGCCTAACCCACGCCCAGCACAGCCGTCGGAATAACCAGCGTCCACCGGCGAAGTTCCAGCGATGGGCGCCCAGCAAAGTTTGCACACCCCCAGCGCTAGTGCGGCCAAGCACATTTGGGTACGCTGAGTGGGTGCAATCTAGATTCAGCGTCAGCGACTTCGTTGACGGATACACCGACGAGCCGAATGGTTCTGCCGCTGCCCGCGCCAGGGCCGCCGAACTCGGCTTGGCCCCGATAACCCCGGCCACCGCCGCCGCCCTGCGATTCATTGCCAAGGCCATCCAAGCCAAGAACGCCGTCGAAATCGGCACCGGCAGCGGAGTCTCCGCGCTGGCGCTCATCGCGGGCATGGCAGCAGACGGGGTGCTCACCAGCATCGACCCCGAGGCGGAGTCGCAATCGGCAGCCCGCGAAGTGCTCACCGCCCAAGGCATTCCAGCCCGGCGCTTCCGGCTGATCTCCGGACTCCCGCTCAGCGTATTGCCCAAACTGGCCGACGCCGCCTACGACTTGGTATTCATCAACTCCGAGCCGCTGGAATATGTGGAATATGTGGCCCAGGCTGACCGCCTGCTCCGCCCCGGCGGCACGCTGATCCTCAACCACGCCCTGTGGGGAGGCAAGGTGGCCGACGCGAACAACGATGACGACGAACCTCTCATCATCCGCGAGGCGCTGGCAGCAGTCAAGGACTCCGAGCGCCATGTGAGCGCGCTGCTCACCGTGGGCGACGGGCTACTGGTCAGCGTCGCCGGGTAGCACCCGATGGCTTGAGGTGCGCGGGGTAAAACCGGCAGGGTAAAACCGGCAGGCCCGCGCTCATCCGGCCAGGCCCGGCAGCAGGTCAGTATGATTCCGGCACTGCCGCGTTCTTCGGGACGATGGTGATCCCGTCCACAATCTGAAAACCCCTGGCCTCGTCAAAGGCTTTGTCAACTCCGATTTCGGCGCCGTCTGGCACGACCACGTTCTTGTCCAGAATGCAGTTGCGCACCACCGAGTTGCGCCCGATCCGGCAATTGTTGAAGACCACCGAATTTTCGATCCTGGCCCACTTGTCCACGAAAACGTTGGGCGACAGCACCGAATGCTCGACGTCGCCCCCGGAGATTATGCAACCCGCCGAGACAATGGATTCCTCGGCTGTGCCGCGCAGGACGAATTTCGCTCCTGGCGCCTGGACTTGCGAGGTCCAGATCGGCCATTTGGTGTTGTAGAGGTTGAATTCGGGATCGACGGAAATCAGGTCCATGTGGGCGGCGTGGTAAGCGCCGATGGTCCCGACGTCGCGCCAGTAATTGCGGTCCTTGTCGGTGGCTCCAGCCACTTTGTTCGTGGTGAAGTCATAGACCTGGGCCGAGCCTTGCGCGACGAAGCCGGGGATGATGTCCCCGCCCATATCGTGGCGGGAATTGTCGTCGTTGGCGTCGGCGACCAGCGCGTCCACGAAAGCTTTGCGGTTGAAGACGTAGTTGCCCATCGACGCGAACGACTGCTCCGGGCTGTCCGGCAGTCCGGGCGGATCGGCGGGCTTCTCCAAGAATTTTTTGATCTTCCCGCCCGGCGCGGCGTCGATGATCCCGAAAGAGCTGGCCTGCGACCTGGGCACCCGGATTCCGGCGACCGTGCAGGCCAGGCCGGAGTCGATATGGTCGATCACCATCTGCTCGACGTCCATCCGGTAGATGTTGTCGGCGCCGAAGACGACGATGTAGTCGGGATTCTCGTCGCGCACCAGGTTGAGCGACTGGTGGATGGCGTCCGCGCTGCCCTGATACCAGTGTTTGCCGGTGCGTTGCTGCGCCGGAACTGAGGTGACGTACGAACCGAGCATGGTAGACATCCGCCACGCCACCGAGACATGGCGGTCCAGCGAATGCGATTTGTACTGGGTGAGCACGCAGATTTTTGTCAGATCCGAATTGACCAAATTCGACAGCACGAAATCGATGAGGCGATAGGTGCCGCCGAACGGGACAGCGGGCTTGGCCCGGTCGGCTGTCAGGGGCATGAGCCGTTTGCCTTCGCCTCCAGCCAAGACGATCGACAGGACATGTGGTCGTTCCATATTAAGAACTTAGAACGTTCGGTGCCCAGCCACAAGGAAACTGGCCAAATGTCCGACATTTCCTCAGGCTTTCTCGCCGGAAAACCAGTACTCTCACGGTTGAAGTATGGCACGATCAACGTATGCGAGTCTCAATACTGACCAGGGAGTATCCCCCTTATATCTACGGCGGCGCTGGAGTACACGTCGGCCAGCTGGTGCCGCAGCTGCGCAAATTGGTGGAATGCGTCGATGTGCAGGCTATGGGCGAACCCAGGCCGGACGCCACTTCCCACCCGGAGACTTTCCCACCGGGGGCTAACCAAGCGCTGCGGGTGCTCGGCACCGACGTGGCGATGGCCAACGCGATTCCCACCGACACCGACATCATCCATTCGCACACCTGGTATGCGAATTTCGCCGGACTGGTCGGGTCGAAGTACCTCGACGTGCCGCATGTGGTCACAGCGCACTCCCTAGAGCCGCACCGGCCCTGGAAGGCGGAACAGCTCGGCGGCGGTTACCGGGTGTCGAGCTGGGCGGAGAAGACGGCATTCCTCGACGCGGCGGCGGTGATCTCGGTCAGTTCCGGAATGCGGGCCGATGTGCTGAAGTCGTATGGCGAGCTAGACCCGGATCGGGTGCATGTGGTGCG
>JAIRXX010000263.1 GCA_031268065.1 Propionibacteriaceae bacterium | reverse complement strand
CGGAATCGTGCCACCATCGGCCACACCCATCAAGATATTCCCACCGTAGCGGTTTGAGAACGCGGCCACCGTCTCAAACACCGAGTTGCCCAGCTTCCCGCTTGGGACGCCCTTGAACTCGACCGTCAGGCTCTCCCCGGCGGCTATCAACTCCTTTGCCTTCTCAGCCAGCATCAACCGCCTCCCTTCATCACACGACTTTATGCGAATTCTCTCACGTCGTCCGACCGAGTTGGCCCATGACCGACAATCGGGGTCTGAGCGCTCCGGGGGAAGGGTGTCAATGTTGTTTCACGATTTTGGGGTGAGCGTTGGTGAGCGGTGCTCTGACTAGGTGATTTAGGGCTTTGTCTGGCTGTTTGTGCTTTACGCTCACCCAGATTTCCCCGTTGTTGGTGAGCGGTGGGCCGGTGTCCTTGTTGTGCGGGTGAACGCATGGAAGGACATCAAAATGAACGTTTCACATCTGGTGGGGATCACTCAGGAAGTAGTTGATGACATTGTTGCTCGGCGGTGGTCCGCCTGGCAGGAGGTGGCAGTGGATCTGCGGCAGTTCCCGCAACCTGTCTCTGTTCAGCAGGGCTTCACGAGGGGGATGGATGGGTCGCAGCGGCAAAGTTTGTGCAGGGGTTTGCTTCAGGCTTCTTCACGGTTGGGCGGTGATGATTCTGAAGCTACTTCGGTATTGGTGTGGGTTATAGACCCGGCGCTTTGCGCGGCGATAACTGAGGTGCGGCGCAAAGTCAGCGCACCGGTCGATCAGGTCAGTGAGCGTGTGGTGGCCTGGGCGTGGCTGTTATGTCGGACGTTGAATCCGGCCACTAATAACTATGTGCCGTTTTCAGTGAAGCAGCATGTGGTCAGGATGACCTTGGTTGAGCTTGGCCATTTGGAAACGTTGAAGGCTAGGCGTCAAAGTGAGCGGCTAACGGTGCTGAAGGCAAGCGATGCAACGGACTGGCCTGGGTCGTGTGGCAGCCCGATTAGTCAGCGGTCTTCCACTGAAGAGTTGCGGGATGTGCTTTCTCAGGCGGTGTTGCATCACCAGATCAGTGATGCTGATCGTTCGGTGTTGATGAGTCTTGTCCAGGCGGCGTCTGTGCTGCCTTCCAGGAACCGCAAGGGGTTGAGCTTGTTCTCCCCGCAGGTGGTCGGTGTGGCGGCGAAGAGCCTGGGCATGCAACCGCGCCGGTTGGAGTCTAAGGCCAAGGATGTGATTGCCAGGCTGGCAAGGCAGGCTGCGAAGGGGTTGTTGGATACAGATTTAAGTTTCTCGATTCAGTCTGGTGGTCGGCGTGGCTATGTATTCAGTGAAGGGTGATCAGGAGGCTGGGTATGAGTGACGCAGACCGGTTCAAGGAACTCTCCCGCAAGGTGTTGGGGAAGGACCAGGCGTGGCAGGACTTGCTGAGCGTGGGGGAGCAGTTCTACGCGATGCTGCAGCAGGTGGTACAGCTAGAGGCTGACCACAAAGAGTTGGATGAGCTTGGCCGGTCGTTGCAGGCCGGATTCTTGGTTCCCGCCCACAGCCGTGTCCAGGAATTTGTGTCGTGACGTACACGGTTGAGGAGATCCTGCGGGCAAATGATGCTTTGCGGGCGGGGCAGTTTCGCCGGGACTTCGGGTCAGCAAACGCCGAGTTCTGGGATCACGCGGATACTGTGTGGCTGGTGGTGGGGTGTCATGGCGGAGCTGGCGCGTCGACGGTGGCATTGGGCTTGGCTGAGCAGGTCGGCCAGTGCCGTGTCGTTGATTGTGCGCCGATGGCGACTTCGGTGCTGCTGATGGCGGCTTTTACTGAGCTGGGTGAGCAGCAGCGGCGAATGGTTGGTATGCGGGACCAGATCAGGATCGAACGTTGCTTGGAGGATTTCAGGTCGGTGGATGAAGTTCCGCTGCCTACCCCTGTTGAGACTCGTCTGACAATCGTCGATGCGGGCTGTCCCGCCGAGTCGGCCTCGGCTAGTTGCGGATGGGTCGGCGGGCTTTGCCGGGACCGGTCGGTACCGGTTGTGTTGGTGTTCCGGCCCACCTGGCATGGGTTCGCCAGGGTTGAGGCGTGTCTTGGTCTGTTTGCGGCGCATAGGTGTGTCGTGGTTTGCAACGGGGCGCAGAGGCCCGCAGCGCAACAGATGGGCAACCTCACCAGACGAGCAAATGACGAAGGCGTGCTGGTGGGGCTTGCCGAGAACAGGCTGCTTGCCAGCGGGAGTGTGTCCGAGAGGTTCCCAGCGGGTGTGCTGTCTTCGATTCAGACAGTGATGAAAGTGCTAGAGATGCCTGCCGAAGCGGCTGGTGTGTGAGTTAGTAGGAGAATTGTGAACTTGTTATTGGAAGCTGGGATGATCCCGTTGGAGTTGTTCCCAAAGATTTGCCCAACAGCGCCTGGTGCCGCTGCACCTATCGTGAACCAGATTCTTTCTTATGTCGTGTGGTTCTTGATCATCATGTTTTTCGCCGGGGTGTTAGTGGGCATTGGGTCGATCATAGGGGGGAAGATGTTCGGCTTGGGGCACAGCGCGAAGATTGGCGCGATCAGTCTGGTCGTTGTTGTTGTCTGCGCGATCTTGTACCTAGTGATGCCATCGGTCCTGGAGTCGCTGCTCGGCAGTGGATGTACCGGTGGATAGCTCGGCGGCGGGCAATCCGGATTGCGGGCGAAAGGCTGGAGATAGTGGCGATTTGGCGAAAGCAGGCAGAGCGTGTCCCTTGGAGCCAGGGCAAAGGTGTTGCAGCTATAGCGGGGGCCGGAGTTCTTTGCGTGTTTCTGGTCGGGGTGTTCTGTTTTGGGCTGGCAGCATTGTTCAATCCGGCAGCAGCGCTGGAAGAAGGTGATGAAGTTCCGCCGCCTGTGGTCCTTGTTTCCGAGGCGGGGGAGTCCGAGGCGGCTGCGCGGCTGCGGATAGTTTCTCAGGAGATGTTCGTCCCGCCGGGGTCGAGTCCGTTCAAGGGTGACCCGACGCTGAATGAGCCTGGGCAGGTGTTCATCCCTGACCCTGCTGATCGGTTCGGTCCAGGCGGTGTGGTGACTGGCTTCCCGCGTACCGCTGAGGGCGCTTTGGCGCAATTGGCAGCGGTAGAAGAGGCAGTGCTGGAGACGATGTGTCTGGATGTGGCCAAAGCGATCCATGCTGGCTGGGTGGACGAGAGCGGGCCTGAGTTTGCCCAGTGGGAACAAGCCCAGAACGTGCAAGCGTTCCTTGAGCAAGCGGGTGCCACCAGGTGTAAGGAGCCTGGGGTCTCGGTCGTTTTTGACCCGGCGGCAGGCATCGTAAAGGGCGAGGTCGGTGATGACTGGGTGGCTGTTTGTGTTTTAGCCAGCGTCCAGGCTCAAAGTGGTGGCGAGAGCCAAACGATGGGCTACGGGTATTGCTCTGGGATGCGATGGCACCAGGACCGCTGGATGCTGGGCGAGATAGCCGCCAGGGCGCCTTCGATGCTTCCTGGAAGTGTTCAAGCTGTGCTGGCCGGGTGGCTGGACTGGGTGCCGGTTGCCGAGGGGGACTAGCTGTGTGGAATCCCTTTGGCGCTTTGGCGGATGCGATCATCAACGTTGCTGAGCAGTTCTTGGCCAAGATTTGCCTGATGTTCTGGGAGGGGTGCATTGCTATCTGGGCCTTCTTCCAAGGCGTGTTGGACTTGGTTACGAAAGTGGACTTGGACGCGGGCAATGATCATCCGCTTGGCAAGGTTCTTCCGACGACAATGTGGATCGCTTTGGCTTTGGCGACTGTGTTGCTGGTTGGCCAGCTCATGATCACGTTGGCAAGGCGTGACGGCAAGCAGCTTGGCAGGGCAGTGATGGGAAGTGTCCAATTCGTGCTTGTGTGCGCGGCGGTGTTCGGGATCGCAGTGCTGATCGATAGGGCTTGCACCGCGCTCGCCAGGGATTTGAGCGTTAACTTGCTGAAGATTGATGACTTCTTCAATTTCAATTTCGACGGGTCTTTGAGCGGGTTGGCCACCCAAACGGTCGGCACTGCCAATGCTGTCGTGCTGGCGGTGTGCGGGCCGTTTGTGGTGTTGGCGAGCTTCGCCCATTTCTTCATCCAGTTGGCGCTTTCGGCATCGAAGATTGTCATCTTGGCAACGCTTCCTATCTCGGCCGCAGGGCTGGTCATGGACTCCACGAAGGTGTGGTTCTTCAAAAGCTTGAGATGGTTCGTGGCAGCATGCGTGGCTAAACCCTTGATGACTTTGGTGTTCGCTGTCGCTGTTAAGTACTCCGAGGCTGTGTCGGTTTCTCAGCCAGACGCGCCTCTCGGCTCGGCCTTGGCAAGTGTCGCGTTGATCTGTGTCGCGGTGGTGTCGCCTATGGCTTTGTTCAAATTGTTGGCGTTTGTGGATCCGACCAGCAGCAG
>JAIRXX010000236.1 GCA_031268065.1 Propionibacteriaceae bacterium | reverse complement strand
ATGCTGCTTTCGTTTCCGAGAGCTGCTCCCAGTATTCCGGCGTCATTTTTCCAAGTGAGCCACAGTGTGCCCTTGCTCGCCTGTTGCGGGGAAGACGTGCGGTTATAAGCGTTCGGCTTTACTAGTCTTCCGTATTCGTAGACATCTGCCGAGAGAGTCAGCGACTGATGTGCGGTGGAGAAGTCGAAACGGATCACATTCGGGTTTTCGTCTGTCGCGATCGCTAACGTGTTGATCTCGTCATCGGAGAGGGGGCGCTGGTCTATTGTTTCTGGCCAAATCTTTGGCGTGTAGTTGAGGCTCACGCCTGCGACAACCGCTGCTCCGGAGGCCAGCGCCGCCAAGACTAAGCCTGAGATCAGGCCTATCCAAAACTTGTCTTTGACCATATGCGCAGTCTATCTGCGGTATGTGAGCGACAGCCAAGGCAGGGCGAGCGCAACTCTTCGTTACATCTTTGCTGAAGCTGGACATGCAACTGTTGACACGTCTAACTGACTTATGTATATTATTATATATAAGGCATGGGAGAAGCCCAAGCCAAAGAGTCCAGGCAGATACTGTCCGCCCCCCGACAGTGGGAGATACGCGATGCCTGCTGCCCGTAGACACGGCCCTGTAGAGCGCATGGCTGTTGCCTGCTCGGGTTGCTAGTGCCGCAGGATGCTTCGCAGTCGTCGGGGCAGAGGGGTGTGCTGCGTACATAACAACGCTGTTCCAAAGGAGGAACACAATGAAACAGACTCTCCGAACTGCATTTGCGTTGGCGAGTGCCGCCTCGCTTGTCGCGCTAGCAGCATGTTCGACCGACAGCCCTAGCACCGCCAGTCCAGAGTTCGCGCTCAACGGGCCGGTAGATCTAATCGTGCCGTTCTCCGCCGGAGGTGGTGTTGACACTGCCGGGCGCACAGTAGCAACTACTCTCACCAAAGAGGCGATTGTCACCAAGGACATCCGGGTCGAAAATCGTGAGGGCGGCAGCGGCCTTGTAGGCATGACTTATATCAACAGTCAGGCGGGTCGCGCAGATCGGCTTATGGTGCTTGGCGCACATATCGTTTCGACGCCGCTGCTCCAAGAGACAAATCTCACATACGCAGACTTCACTCCGCTCGCCACCCTATACGCGGACTATGTGTACTTCTTCGTCCGTCCCGACTCGCCCATCCAGTCGCTCCAAGACATAGGCGCAGCGTTGAAGGCTGATCCGGGTTCTATCAGCCTCGGTGGTTCGGTCCCCGGTGGTCCAGGACACCTTGCAACAGCGAAGCTCGCCAAGGGCTTCGGCGTTGACCCGACGAAGATCAACTATGTTCCCTTTGACGGTGACGAAGCGCTAACCGCTTTGCTCGGCGGTCACATTGATGTTGGCAGTTCAGGTCCTGAGGGCCTCGACCTTGTTGACGCTGGACAACTGAAAGTGATCGGCATCAGCGCAGAAGAACCGCAAGGCGGTCGCTCTGAGGGAATCCCGACATTCAAGCAAGGAGGCAGCGAGGAGTCTTTCGTGAATTTCCGCATCATCCTCGCACCGCCGGAACTAGATCCTGCGGCAACCAAGTTCTGGCAAGACGCGCTTACCAAGATGTCGCAGACCCAGGCATGGAAAGACGCATCTGCGCAGTACGGCTGGTCTCCCTATTTCCAGACCGACGGCCTTGAAGAATTCCTCGCCAGCCAGAGTTCAGACTACAAAACTCTGCTGGTGGAGCTGGGTGTCATCAATGGGTGATCATCGGGTCACTGCTCCGCTCGCCAGCCCGTCCGACAATAGTTCGGACGGGCTGCGGGGAGGGCATTCGTACGGACCCGATGTAGTCAGTGGCGGGCCTTCGGCAGATGAGGCTGAGCCGCGGCCCCAGGCTGTCGCTTTTGCCCGCTGGTTCTTGATTGTTGGGGCGCCTGCTATGGCCGTCTTCAACATTTGGCAAGTGGCGGCCCTCCCCGCTATGGCGAACGAGCGCATTATCTCTCCTCGGGCCTGGCCCACTGGTGTGGCGGTAATCGTGGCGCTCGCTGCTGTGGCTGTCAGTTTGGGCGCTCTGCTTCAGCGTTGGGATATGGTGCCGAAGGATGCTGGTTCCGACATCGGGAGTTGGCGAGATGTCCTCGTCACCCTCGCGGCTATCCTCGCCTTTGTGCTCATCGTGGAGCCGCTCGGTTATCTGTTGTCATCATTCCTGCTTGTATCCGGGCTTTCGCTGTTGGTCTCGCCGACCAAATGGATTCGGAATCTCTTCGCTGCAGCCGTCTTCGCAGTGCTCTCTAGCGTGCTGTTCGCCGGTCTATTAGGTATCCGACTGCCCGACGGAATCATCCCGCTGCCCTGGTCGTAGCGAATAGAAAGGCAAATTGTGGAAGAACTGCTTCAAGGCTTTGCCGTGGCGCTGCAGCCGATCTACCTGCTCTACGGATTGGTCGGCGCGCTCGTCGGCACAGCGATAGGCGTGCTACCAGGCCTTGGTAAAACAACGACGATCGCGCTGCTCCTCCCGCTGACTTACCAATTGGGTGATCCGGTCGGTGCTTTTATCCTCTTCGGGGGCGTCTACTATGGCGCCGCATACGGTGGCTCCACGGCGGCGATTCTCGTCAACGCTCCGGGAGAAGCCGACTCAGTTGTCTCTGCTCTGGATGGACACCAACTCGTCAAACGTGGCAGAGCTGGCGCGGCGCTAATGACAGCCGCTGTGGGTTCGTTCCTCGCTGGAACTGTCGGCACGCTAGCCCTTGTCTTCCTCGCCGATCCGATGGTCGCTCTTGCTTTGGCGATTGGGCCGGTCGAATTCTTCTCCATCCTCGTACTGGGCCTCTCGCTGGTGGCCATGTTGGGCGGCCAACCAGTCAAGGCGCTTTTCTCGATGGGATTGGGACTAGCGCTCGGGACTGTGGGGATCGACCTCAACTCTGGGCAATCTCGCTTCACCTTCGGCATCCCTGAACTCTTTGAGGGTTTCGATTTCGTCGTAGTGGCGGTTGGGCTATTCGCGGTAAGCGAGGTATTTGTCGGGATGAGCGGCATTCGCCGCAATCTCACGGCGGGGCCTGCCGTCGTTGGCAAGCTTCGCATGACGCGCGAGGAGTTCCAGCACTCCTGGCCTGCCTGGCTCCGTGGAACAGCCACTGGTTTCATCGCTGGCATCCTCCCTGGTGCTGGGAACACCGTGTCAACCTTCCTCTCTTACGGCGTCGAGCGTACCTTCGCTCGTCCCGTGGTGCCCTTCGGCACCGGCGCTATCGAAGGCCTCGCCGGTCCAGAGGCGGCAAACAATGCCGCGTCGAGCGCCGGACTTGCACCGTTGCTCTTCCTCGGCATCCCCGGTTCCGCATCGACTGCGGTGATGCTAGCTGGGTTGCAGGGCCACGGATTGCCGACCGGCCCGTTGCTGCTCCAAGAGCGCCCCGATTTGGTCTGGGGGCTACTGGCGAGTTTGCTCATTGCCAACGCGCTGCTGCTTGTGCTGAACCTGCCGCTCATCGGAGTTTGGGTGCGGATGCTTAGCGTTCCACCAGCTCTGCTGTATCCGCTGGTGCTTGCAGTCTGCATCATCGGCGTCTACGGCATGAGCAGCCGAGTTTTCGATCTGTGGATCATGCTTGCCTTTGGCCTGTTAGGCCTCGCCTTCCGTCTGGCGGACATCCCAATCGCCCCGCTAGTGCTTGCGCTCATCCTCTCACCGATGCTGGAGACCCAAACCGGCAGGGCGTTGACGATCGCCCGAGGTGACTGGACAACCTTCTTCACCCACCCTGTTGCTCTTGTGTTCTACGCCCTCTCCCTCGCGATTATCCTCACCCCGGTCGTCAGCGGCTGGATGAGGCGGCGTCGTGACGAAGCGAAAGGCAAAGATCTATCGAATACCCCAGCGGCCAAAACTGCGCCGTGAACCCCAGTCCGCTGTCGGCGGCTAATCCTTAAGGAGAATAAGAAATGTCAGAATCAATGGTCCGCGTCGAGCGGGACGGCAACGTCGCCCATATCTGGATGGCACGCCCGGAGAAGCGCAATGCCCTAAATACCGAACTTTGCCGCCAGTTGGTTCATGCCTTTGAGTCTGTTGAGAATGACGATGACGTAAGAGTCATTGTTTTTGGCGGTGAGGGTCCGATCTTCTGCGCTGGCCAAGATCTCGCTTTCACAAGTTCGGCCACTCTTGACGCTTGGGAAGAATATCGAGTCTGGAACCGTCGCATTCGTGACAAGATTCAATACATTGGCAAGCCAGTGGTGGCGCGCGTGCAAGGTCACGCACTCGGTGGCGGAATGTGGTTGGCGACTTGCTGCGACCTCATTGTTGCGGCTGAGTCCGCCGAGTTCGCCATGCGGGAGATTCACGCAGGTGTGCATTGCGGTAGTGCCCACATTCTGACTGTGGGTCGGCAGCGGGCAATGGAGATCAACATGTTGGGTCGCCGCATCAAGGCCGCCGAGGCCGAGCGTTGGGATCTCATCAACAAAGTGGTTCCAGATGACCAGATTGATGAAGGCGTCAAAGAATTCACCGACCAACTCGTCGTGCTGCCACCGCTAGGGCTTAAGTACACCAAAGTGGCAGCGAACCTTCTGCTGCAAACTGCGGGACATTACACCGTCCTCGACGCGAGTCCTGGCCACCCCTACCTCTTCCTCACCGATGACTCGCGTGAGGCGAAACTCTCCTTCGTTGAAAAACGGAAGCCAGTATTCACCGGCAAGCGCCCACAGCGCTGAGATCCCGAATTACCCGAAAGGCTCTGACACCATGCGTCTCATCATGTTCGACGCCGGCTTCGGCCCCCGCTTCGGCGCCCTGCTGGACAGTCGCCGCGCGCTCGACTTGCCTGGCCTAGCCAGGCATGTGGGGGCGCACTCCGACGATCCGCGCGATGCTGCCCTACCCGCGCTCGTTCCCGATGACTCAGTAGCCTTTCTTCGGCTTGGTGTCACCGCATACGAGGCGGTGCAGGGTCTGCTCGCACGGGTGGCGTGCGCTGAGGGCGACCCTGCATCTGCTGCGGAACTGGCCCTTGACCGTCACATCCACACGCTCGACAGAATCACGCTCCTTGCTCCGGTGCTTGCGCCGGAGAAGATTATCGGCATTGGCATGAACTACCGGCCATCCACTGTAGGGCCAGAGGTGAGGCTGCCGAAGAACCCGCTTATTTTCGCTAAGTGGAACAACACCCTCGTCGGGCCGAAGCAGGAGATTGTCGTTCCGCAGGTGAGCCAAGAGGTCGACTACGAGGCGGAGCTTGCTGTGATAATCGGGCGGCGGGCGAAGAACGTCTCCGAGGTGGATGCGCTCGACTATGTGGCGGGCTATACCGTGGCAAACGACGTGACAGCGCGCGATGTGCAGGCAGCTGATCGGCAGTGGGTGCGCGGCAAGACATCGGACACCATGTCGCCGCTTGGGCCTGCAATAGTCACCCCGGATGAGATCGCGGACATCAACAATCTCCAGGTGCGGCTCTGGCTCAATGGGGAGAAGCTCCAGGACGGGAACACCGAAATGCTTATTTTCGGCATCCCAACTTTGGTGAGTTTCCTTTCCCACTCTTTCACCCTGCAGCCGGGAGACGTCATTCTCACAGGTACGCCGGCCGGCGTTGGCTTCAAGCGGGAGCCGCAAGTCTTTCTCAAGCATGGTGATCGGGTCCGAGTGAGTGTTGACGTCCTAGGCGAACTCGACAACCCAGTTGTGGCAGAGGTGGTTTGATCATGGTCGCATCCCCAGTTCAGCTCAGCGCCGGATTGCTCGGCGGCGTCGTTGTTCTAGATTTCACCCATGTGCTTGCCGGGCCGTTCAGCGCAATGGTGCTCGGCGATCTCGGTGCCGACGTGATCAAGGTGGAGCGGCTCGGAGGCGAGGAAACTCGGCGTAGTGATTTCCGCATCGGCGATTACTCCGAACAGTTCGCAATCATCAGCCGGAACAAGCGCAGTCTGACCGTTGACCTCTCCACCGAGCGCGGTCGTGGATTGATCCGAGAGCTAATCCCCAAGATCGACGTGGTGCTCGAGAATTTTCGGCCTGGCACAATGGAGCGTCTCGGCCTAGGTTATGAGCAACTTTCTGCCATAAACCCACGACTCGTTTACTGTGGCATCTCAGCCTTTGGCGCGACAGGATCAGACAGCCAACGCGGCGCCTTTGATCTCGTGGCCCAGGCGGTGAGCGGACTGATGAGCGTGACAGGAAGCCGGGACGGTGAACTAGTCAAGATAGGCATTCCCATCTCTGACATCACCGCTGGCCTCTACGCGACCATATTGACTGCTGCTGCGCTCTTCCGGCGCGAGCAGAGTGGGAAGGGTGAGCGCATCGATGTCTCGCTGATCCACTCCGCGATGTCTTTGCTGCCGTGGGAGGCGGCGGAGATGTGGTCAAAGGACCGGATTCCGGGGCCGATGGGGAC
>JAIRXX010000224.1 GCA_031268065.1 Propionibacteriaceae bacterium | reverse complement strand
CGCGACGAGAGATTTGAACGCCGCCCAGCCGTCGGCAACAGTCCAGGCAACCCCACAAAGAAGCGGCTAGGGGAAACGCTGCTCAGCCTGCGGTAACCGTCCAGGTGTCTTTTCCGGTGATGTACTTCTGCAGGCTTGCCAAGCGCTGGACCGGATCGGCCACCGTGGTGACTTGGCTGCGGGCCTCATCGTCATGCACCGGGTGGGAAACGTCGCGGAAGATGCCGATCGGCGCCCGCCGCACTATGCCCATGTCGGTCAATTGCGACAATTCAAACCCGAGGCTGGGATCATCGCGGTGCGCGTCGTGGGTGAGCACCGCATCCAATCCGGCCTCGGCCACCGGCGCGACCGCCAAGCTGCCATCGGCTGCCCGGACAACGCCCAGCGACGAGTCCGGTCCAAAGACGATCTTCTCCCCATGCACCAGCGGGATCACCTCGGCGTCTGCGGCTTTCAAGCTGTCGAAAGCGCCGTCGTTGAAAATCTGGCAGTTCTGGTAAATCTCCACCAACGAAGCCCCGCGGTGGTTCACCGCCGCTTTGAGGGTTTCCGCCAGATGCGCCCGTGCCGAGTCCATCGTGCGGGCAACGAACGTGGCTCCGGCGCCCAGGGCCAGCGCCACCGGGTTGAAGGGGTCGTCCACCAGCCCGGCAGGGGTCGACTTGGTGATTTTCCCGCGTTCGGAGGTCGGGGAAGCCTGGCCCTTGGTCAGACCGTAAATCCGGTTGTTGAACAGCATGATGGTGATGTTCACATTGCGCCGCAGGGCGTGGATCAGATGGTTGCCGCCGATGCTCAGCGCATCGCCGTCCCCGGTCACCACCCAGACCGCCAAATCCTCGCGGGCCAGCGCCACGCCGGTGGCGATAGCCGCCGCCCGCCCGTGGATCGAGTGCAGGCCGTAGGTGTTGACGTAATAGGGGAAACGCGATGAGCAACCGATGCCGGAGACGATCACCACATTTTCCCGCTTGACGCCCAAATCGGGCAGCAAGCCCTGGAATGTGGCCAGCACGGAATAATCGCCACAGCCCGGGCACCAACGCACCTCGGCGCCGGGAGTGAAATCTTTGCGGTTCAGCGGCGCAACAGCCAGCGGAACACCGCGCAGTCCTTCGCCCATCTCAGGCCTCCTTTCCAGCTTGCGCGTCTACTTCGTCAATGATCGGCTCAAGTTCGTCTGAAAGCTCGCTCTGGGAGAGCGGCAGGCCGAGCGTGCGCACGAACGATTCGGCGTTGATGAGGTATTTCGCCCGCAACAGCCAACTCAGCTGGCCGAGGTTTATCTCCGGGACGATGACCCGTTCGTAGCGTGAGAGCACCTCGCCGAGATTGTTCGGCAGCGGATTGAGATGGCGCAGGTGGACTCTGGCGACCTTGCGGCCACCCTGCCTAAGGCGGCGGACCGCCGCCCAGACCGATCCGTAGGCCGAACCCCAACTCACCAGGCAGACCTTGGCGTCACCGTCGGGATCGTCCACGCGGACGTCCGGGATGTCGTTGGCGATTCCGGCTATCTTGGCCTGCCGTGTGGCCACCATATCGGCGTGGGTCTGCGACTCATAAGAGACCGCCCCGGTCTCGGTGGCCTTCTCCAAGCCGCCGATGCGGTGCTCCAAGCCCGGTGTGCCGGGGATGGCCCAGGAACGGGCCAGGGTCTCGGGATCGCGGCGATAGGGCAGGTAGCTCTGGTCCGGGCCGTTTGGCTCGGTGGTGAAACCGGGATCGATGTCGGGCAGGCTGGCCAGATCGGGGATCGACCACGGCTCGGCGCCGTTTCCGATGTAGCCGTCAGAGAGCATGATCACCGGCGTGCGGTATTTGACGGCGATGCGGATTGCCTCGTAAACCGCGTCGAAGCAGTCTCGGGGCGATCCGGCGGCCACCACCGGCAGCGGGGCTTCGCCGTGCCTGCCGAAGATCGCCTGCAGCAGGTCAGCCTGTTCGGTCTTGGTGGGCAGTCCGGTAGACGGGCCGCCACGCTGCACGTTGACGATCACCAGCGGCAATTCCAGCATCACCGCCAGGCCGATGGTCTCCGTCTTCAGATCGACGCCAGGCCCGGAGGTGACTGTCACGCCTAGGTTTCCGGCGAAGCTGGCCCCGACTGCCGCGCAGGCGGCTGCTATCTCGTCCTCGGCCTGGAAGGTCATTACGCCCTGTGCTTTGGCTTCGGCCAGATAGTGCAGCACGTCGGAGGCCGGGGTGATCGGATAGGCGCCCAGGAAGAGCGGCAGTCCCGCCTTCGCCGCGCCAGCCATCAAGCCATAGGCGGTGGCCCGGTTGCCGGAGATTTGCCGATAGGTGCCCGCAGGCGTCGGCGCTGGCCTAATCTCGTAGCGGGAGGCGAAGAGTTCGCTGTTCTCCCCGAAGGTGTGCCCGGCTTTGAACGAGGCGATGTTGGCCTGCATCATCAGCGGGTTCTTGGCGAATTTGCTCTCCAAGAATTTGACCGTGCCTTCGATGGGCCGCTCGTACAGCCAGCTCAACAGCCCCAGCGCGTAGAAATTGCGCGTCCGGTTGGCGTCGCGCCGACTCACTCCCAGCGGCTCTACTGCGGCTGCCGCTTGGGCGGTCAAGTTGAACGCCGCGAGCTGGTAGCCGTCAAGGCTGCCGTCGCCAAGCGGGTCGGAATCGTAGCCGACCTTGGCCAGCGACCTCGGCGTGAACTCGGCGGAGTCGGCGATTATCAGGCCGCCCTTCACGAGTTCGGCGAGATTCGCCTTGAGGGCGGCTGGGTTGAGTGCTACGAGCACGTTCGGGTGGTCACCGGGAGTGTGAACGTCGAAGTTCGCAATCTGCACCTGGAAGCTGGACACCCCGCCTATCGTCCCCTGCGGAGCGCGAATCTCCGCCGGGTAATTCGGGAGTGTGGAGAAGTCGTTGCCCACCAACGCGGTGTCGGCGGCGAAGCGGTCTCCTACCAGCTGGATGCCATCGCCAGAATCTCCAGCGAAGCGTATGACTACTCGATCAAGGGCAATTTCGGCCATTGTTGAGTCCTCCTTGATCTGGGCCAGCGATAACTCTACGCCGATTGGGCCAAGCAATCTGCGCAAAACTGATTGTGTGTCATCAAATGAGAAATATTGAAGAGGATATTTAGAGCGTTCCGCCTGCGTCGGCTTGCGCGAGCGCAGCGGGGGCATTGCGTTGGCGAGGCGGAAGAGTCCGCTGCGATGGTGCCAACGCCGGACGCCGCGACGGCGGTTGCGGCGCCGTTGCCCCGCCAAAGGGCAGGCCGCCAAAACCAGCGCTGTCCTTAAGCTGCGCATGGGGGTTGAAGTACTACTCTGGGGGAGTGAGTGGATCGCCCAGGAAGCTAGCTGGCGAGCTTTTGGCTGCCTGGAAACTCACTCCGGTCAAACTCGGCACGCTCGGCACCGCGCTGCTCTTCGGCGGCTCGCTGACGCCTGCCTACCTGCCGCAAAACAGCCCTTGGTGGGAACCGCTGCGGGCGCTGGGCTGGGACAACTGGATCGGCCAGCTCGTCGGCACGGCGTTGGTGGTCTGCGGGGTGGCATTGCTGGTCTACGGGTGGTTTGCGCTGCGTCCCAGCGGCCAGATCAGGGTCAAATACTGGGCGGTCGGGGTGCTCTGGGCGATTCCGCTGCTCTTCGCGCCGCCGATCTTCAGCCACGACGCCTACGGCTACGCCGCCGAAGGATGGCTGCTGCACAACGGGCTGAATCCCTATGAATTCCCGGTGAGCACCCAGCCGGGGCCGTTTGCGGACCAGGTCGCCTGGCTGTGGCGCTACGACACGGCGATGTATCCGCCGCTGAGCCTGCGGATTTTTCACGGCCTGGTGCTGTTGGGCGGGCTAAACCCCTACTACTCAACGCTGATGATGCGCGTCCCGGCGCTGATCGGCGTCTTCCTGATCGCCCACTTCGTGCCCCGGATCGCCAAAAAGCTGGGTGCGAACGTAGCCGTCACCGCCTGGTTCGCCCTGATCAATCCGATGCTGCTGGTCGATCTGGTCGGCGGGGCGCACAACGACGCGCTGATGCTCGGGCTGGTGGTGACGGCGCTGTGGCTGGCGGTGGCCGGTCCGCGCTGGCTGCCGAAACGGCTGCGCGGCGAAAACTGGATCGGGCGGGCGCTGGGCTTCGCGCTGCCGCCGATCATCATCGGGGTCGCCGCCTGCGTGAAACAACCGGCGCTGCTGGCGGCGCTGGCGCTGCCGATGATCGGGTATCCGTGGCGGACGTTCTCTTGGCGGGACAGCTCGTTGGCCTTGGCGCGGATCGGGGCCAGCCTCGTCATCT
>JAIRXX010000086.1 GCA_031268065.1 Propionibacteriaceae bacterium | reverse complement strand
TTGAACCAGGTGCGCCGGTTGCTGCCGCCGAATGCCGTCGGGCAGGAAGACCTCAGCGGCTATCTGACGCGGGCGAAGCTTGATCCCGCCGCCGCGTCGGCCAGCGTCGAGACGCTCGTCCACGCGCTGCTGCCGCATCCGGTGGTGCTGCACTCCCACGCCGACGTGATCTTGCAGTTGACCAATACGCCCGACGGTGCGGCGTTGGTGGCAGCCGCACTCGGCCAGCAGGTTTTGCTCGTCGATTACGCATCTCCGGGGGTGCCGTTGGCCGCCGCCTGCCAGGCCGCTTGGGAGTCCGCCGAGCAGGAGTCGGTGCGCGGCATCGTCGTGCTCAACCACGGGTTGTTCACCTTTGCCGACACGGCGGACCAGGCAATGGCCGCGCATTTGGAGTTGGTGGCCGAAGCCGCCGATTTCATTTCCGCGCGAATCGGGGACGCCGCCGTTGCTGGTGAGTTGGCGAAAGCCGATCCGCTGCGGCTGGCCCAATTGCGGGCCGAACTGTGCCAGGCCGAAGGCGCGAGCGTGGTCATGCGGCGGGACGCGAGTGCGGCTGTGGCCAGTTTCACCGCTGACCCAAAGCTGCTGGCTGCCGCCAAGCGCGGCGTGCTCACTCCAGACCATGTGATCTGGACCAGGCGCTATCCGCTGATCGGCACGGACGTCGCCGGGTATGCCGCCGAATACGCGGTTGGCAACATGGATTACGCAGCGGGCGATACTGCGGTGCGGGCCTGTTCGCCCAGATGGTTGCTGGACCCGGAACTCGGCCTGCTCAGCGTCGGACGCGATGCCGGGGAGGCCGTGGCGACCGCTGACATAGCCAGGCACACGATGGCGTCGATAGCGGTCAGCGAGCAATTGGGCGGATACCGCCCGGTTGGCGGAGCGCATGCCGGAGAGCTGGAATTTTGGGACGCCCAGCGCGACAAGCTGGCCCGTTCGGCGGCTGATCTGAGCGGTCGGGTCGCATTGGTGACCGGTGCTGGTTCGGGGATCGGCCACGCCTGCGCCGCCGCGTTGCTGCGCCGAGGCGCCTGCGTGGTGGGGTGGGACATTTCCGCCGACGTCAAAACTGCTTTCGCCTCGCCCCAGTGGCTCGGCGAGCAAGTCGATGTGTCAGATCACGACGCCCAAGCCGCCGCCTTGGAGCGCTTGGTCGGCGAATTTGGCGGGCTGGACATCGCCGTGGTCTCGGCGGGCGTATTTCCCAAGGCCGCCTGCTTGGGCGAGGTGGACGCCGGGACTTGGCGGCGCACGATGGCGATCAACGTCGATGCGGTGGAAGACCTCTACGGCTTGATTTGGCCCTATCTCGCCCTGTCGCACGGCGGTGGGCGGGTGGTGGTCATCGCCTCCAAGAATGTGGCGGCCCCTGGTCCCGGAGCGGCGGCTTACTCCTCGTCCAAGGCGGCGCTCACCCAGCTTTCCCGCGTCGCCGCATTGGAGTGGGCCAAACATGGGATCAGGGTGAACATGATTCACCCAGACGCGGTGTTCGACACCGCTTTGTGGACTCCCGAATTGCTCGCCACCCGGGCGGCGCATTACGGGGTCACCATAGACGCTTACAAACGGCGCAACCTATTGGGCGTCGAAGTGACCAGCGCTGCCGTGGGGAATCTCGCTGCGGCGATGGCTTCGGAACTTTTCGCCTGCTCCACCGGAGTGCAGCTACCCATAGATGGCGGCAATGAGCGAGTTATATAGAAACCCCAAAAAGTGTCCTCCCTGCGCTGCGCTCCGGTCCGGTACTTTTCGGGGACCCCGAGAGTTTAGCCCCAAAAAGTGTCCTCCCTCCGCTGCGCTCCGGTCCGGTACTTTTCGGGGACCCCGAGGGAAAATGCCCCAAAAAGTGTCCTGGTTGCGCTGCGCTCCGGTCCGGTACTTTTCGGGGACTGCGGGAAAAAACTCGGCTTGCGCTTCAAAGATTTGCGGACTTAGGGATGGATTGAGACATGGAGAAGAATAACGCGAAGCTGGCGGATTACCGGTTCGGAGATTGGGGGCCGGGCTATTTGATCTGCGACGATTCCAGCGACCTGGGCGCTTTTAGGCTGCGGCCTGGCGATGCGATGGCCAACCATTTCCACGAGCGCTGCCATGAGACATTCGTCGTGTTGGAAGGCAAATGCAGCGTTTGGGTGGACGAGCAGCGGCGGGTGGTGCTCGGGGCCAACGATGTGGCGCGTTGCGGGCCTGGCGAGCATCACTATGTGGTCAACGATTTTGACGAGCCTTTTCTCGGCGTATTCATCAAGTCCCCGTCCAGTCCCGGCGACACCGTGAACGTGCCCTGGGTTCCGCAGTGAAATACCGTTACAAATTTCTGGCAACAACAATTTAAGGAGCAATAATGGCAGATCTAGACGGCAATATCGGTGCCAAGGATTACGGTCTGGACTCCCCGCAGCGGACTTTGGGTTTCCCGGTCAAAGGCGCGGGACAACTCGATTTCGGTATGCGACACCGGTTGGCCCGCATTTTCGGGTCGGATGGCAGGACCGCGATGCTGGCATTCGACCACGGCTACTTCCAAGGCCCGACCTCCGGGTTGGAGCGCATTGATCTAAATATCGTGCCACTGGCACCCTATGTGGACGCGCTAATGGCCACTCGGGGGATCATCCGCTCCGTGGTCCCGGCAGACTGTGACAACGCGCTGGTGTTGCGGGCGTCAGCTGGTCCTTCCATCCTGAAAGAATTGTCCAACGAGCGGTTGGCGATGACGATTGAGGATGCGGTGCGCGTCGATGCCGCTGGCGTTGCGGTGCAAGTTTTCGTCGGCGGTGAGCATGAAACCCAGTCGATTCAGAATCTGACCACGATGGTTGACGCCGGTCTGGCTGTGGGAATCCCGGTGCTCGGGGTGACCGCTGTCGGCAAAGATATGGTCCGGGATGCCCGGTATTTTGGCCTGGCGACCAGGATCATCGCCGAATTGGGCGCGCAAATGGTCAAGACCTACTTTGTCGAGACCGATTTCGAGCAAGTCACCGCTGGCTGCCCGGTGCCGATAATCATGGCTGGCGGCAAGAAGCTTCCGGTGCTGGACGCGCTGACGATGGCTTACCGGGCCATGCAGGCCGGTGCCGCCGGTGTGGATATGGGGCGCAATATTTTCCAGCGCGGCAATCCGACGGCGATGGTGCAAGCCGTGCGCGGAGTCGTCCATGACGAACTCGACCCAGCGCAGGCGTTGCAGCTCTACCGCGACCTGTCTCAGGGGGCAGCGGACTGACTTTTCCACGCCTTTTCCCTAGCAGACACCTCGATTGGACAGCTGTCGTTGCAGATATACTGCACGAAGCTGGACTGTGGATAGGGCGCTTATGATTACCGAGCAAACTTCTCGGCGTTCACGGCGGGAGACTCGCCGTCAAGAGATAGCCGAAGCGGTAATGCAGGAGGGTCCGCTGCGCCTGGAGGACATAGCCACCCGTTTTAACGTGTCGCTGATGACGGTCCACCGCGATGTGGACGATCTGCAGGCGCGGGAGATTCTGCGTAAATACCGCGGCCTGGTCACCGCGCTCGCCACCAGCGTTGTGGAGTCTTCGGTCACTTATCGGGTGGGGCGCCAGGCGGCTGAGAAAGCCATCCTCGCCCAGGCGGCGGTGCAGTACATCGAGCCGGGGGAAGCGGTTTTCCTAGACGATTCAACGACTGTCCGCCGAGTTGCCCCGCTGCTCACGCAGAAGACCCCGCTCACCGTCATCACCTATTCGATGCCGCTGCTGTCGGAATTGCGCAATGCCAGCGGGCTTTCGCTGGTCGCGCTGGGTGGCACATATTACGGCTGGTGCGATTCTTTCATGGGGCCGATGACCGCTTCCCAGATAAGGCGGGTGCGGGCCGACCTGTTCATCATGTCGAGTTCCGGCATCGTAGACGACACCTGCTTCCACCAACATCAGGAGATGATCGAGGTGAAGCGGGCGATGTTTGAATGTGCCGCGCGGCGGATTCTGCTCGTTGACCACACAAAATTCGAGAAACGCGCCCTATATGAATTGGTGCATGTCCAGGAATTTGACTTGGTGATCGTGGATTACGAGACTTCTGCGGAGCATATCTCCCGGCTGCGCAGCTACGGCACCAACGTCGTCGTCGCCGGTGAAGTGCTGCCGAGTGAACCGATTCGACACGGCTAGAGCCGTCGTTGGCTTATTGTCGGTCTGGCTGGCGTGGCGTTGCGCGTAGTAGGTTGGCAGTGGCGAGAATTCTAGATTTTAACGCTATACGAACGTAAGGTCACTATCCGAATGAAGGGCTCTCCAAATGCCTACTGCACGCGCTTATGCCATCGATTCCCCGACTGGGCGCTTCCATCCTGCCACCATCACCAGGCGTGAGCCTGGCCCGACCGAAATCCTTTTCGACATCAAATTTGCCGGAGTCTGCCACTCTGACATCCACACCGCGCGCGGCGAATGGGGTCCGGTGAACTATCCGCTGGTGCCCGGCCATGAGTTGGCCGGTGTCGTCACCCAGGTTGGCTCCCAGGTGACCAAGTACCAGGTCGGAGATTTGGTCGGCGTGGGTTGCTACGTGGATTCCTGCGGCAAATGCGAACTGTGCGAAGGCGGCCAGGAGCAATTCTGCCCGGAAGCGATCTACACCTATGCCGACACCGGCAGGGACGGGTTGCCGACGGCGGGCGGTTACTCCACAGTTTTCACCGTAGAAGCGGATTACGCGCTGCGTATTCCCAGCTCGATTCCGCTCGACAAGGCAGCCCCGCTGCTGTGCGCTGGCATCACCACCTACGCTCCGCTGAAGAGATGGGGCGCGGGGCCGGGTAAGCGGGTGGCCATCGTCGGCATGGGCGGCTTGGGACACATGGGCGTGCAGATAGCAGCCGCGATGGGCGCCGATGTGGCGGTCATCAGCCAGACCCGCTCCAAGCAGGCCGATGGCCATCGTTTCGGCGCCAGCGAGTATTACGCGCTGAATGAACCAGACACGCTGAAGAAGCTGCGGCGCAGTTTCGACCTGATAGTTTCCACCGTCGCCGCGTCCGATTCCGACCTGGACGCGCTGCTTGAATGCTTGAAGATCAACGCGGCATTCGTGGACGTCGGCCTTCCGGAACACCCGGTGACGCTGAAAATGCAGTCGTTGGTGGGCGGCAACCGCATCCTCGCCGGTTCGCAGCTAGCCGGAGTTGCCGAAACCCAGGAAATGCTCGACTTCTGCGCCGAGCACGGCCTGGCCGCCCAAGTAGAGGTAATCTCCGCCGACCAGATCAACGAAGCCTACGACAAAGTGGTGAAATCCCAAGTCCGCTACCGCTACGTAATCGACACCGCGACCATCTAACCTGTCGCGCCCAGCGGGCTTGGTTTTCGTTCGTCAGCTAGCGCAGCTACCGGGGCGGGGATCGGTCAGCTAGCGGGCATCCAGATAGTGGTTACGGCTGTTGTTTGGTTTGCGGTGCAGTTTAATGTGCGCGAACGGTGACATTGAGTGATAGAATCGCTACATGATGTCTCGTAACCGCTTTCTGGCTACCGCCGACGATGTGGCCACCACAGTCAGGGCCGAGCGTGCGGCGCTGCGGATGACACAGGCAGAACTTGCCGAGAAAGCCGGAGTGTCTAGAAAATTTCTCATCGCAATAGAACAGGGCCATCCTAGAGCCGAGTTGGACAAGGTTTTGGCTATCCTGCACGCGCTCGATATCCACGCCCTGGCCCTGCCGTCAGTGCCCACTGGTAAACGCTTCGAAGATCTAGACCCCGACGAAGTGATGGCCAGCTATGGCAGCTAGGCTTTACGTTTTTGCATCAGGTCAAAACGAGCCAGCAGCCGTATTTGACCAGACTGGCGACGAACGCGCAGCGCTGACCTACCTCCAGGAACCGGCGCTGCCGTTGTCGCTATCGCTGCGTTTTGGCGGCAGTTTCGGAGAAGAAAAGCCGTTCGCCTACTTAGACAATCTGCTGCCCGACAATCTGGAGGTGCGCGAACGTCTAGCCGGGATCAGCGGCGTTGGAAACGATACGTTCTCGCTGTTGTCAGTGCTCGGAGAAGACGTGGCCGGGAGGTTTTCGCTGTCACCTGATCCGCTCATGCCAGAAAGAGACCCGGTGCCGGTATTAGCTGCGACCGAAGACGATATCGCCTATCGGATCGCCACTTTGCGGCGTGACCCGGCGGCACCCCCGGCGCGTGCCATTGTGCCACGCTGGTCACTGGCGGGGCAGCAAGCGAAGTTTTCCCTGGCCCGAGTGGGAAACGAATGGTTCTGGTCCACCTTTGAGGTGCCTTCCACGCATATTCTCAAGCCAACGTCTAACGCCTACCCTGGTGCGGACCTAGCGGAGAAAGCCTGTTTGGACCTAGCCGGACAGCTTGGCTTACCCGCATCTGAGTCAGAGATTTTGGAGTTTCGGGGCGAAAGGGTCTTCGCCGTGAAACGTTGGGACAGGGCTGGCGGTCTACGATTGCACGCTGAAGACTTAGTGCAGTCGCTCGGTCTTCCGACTTACGACAAGTACTCGGTTGCCGCCCAAGACGTGATCGGCGTGCTGCGCGAATACGGGCAGGTTTGGGAATTCGTCAGACAGTTGGCGTTCAACACAGCCATCGGAAACTTCGACGCGCACGGCAAGAACTACTCGGTGCTGTTGTTCGCCGCCGACACGGTACGGCTCGCCCCAATCTATGACGCGCTGCCGATCTTCCTTTGGCCGAAAGTGCGACAACTGTATGCAATGGACATTGGCGGCCAGTTTTCTCCCGAACGGTTCCGCGAGAGCGACTGGGTGGTTTTGGCTGAGCGCGCAGGATTGGATGCCAGCCGGTTGCTGGACGAGATACGTCCGGTCTTCGCTGGAGTCCAAGAGCTGCTGCCAGACGCAATCCAAGAAGCGGGGCTGCCGGGTGAAGCTGTCGATGCCGCCGGTAGGTTCGTCAAGCCGCTTGCCCAGACACGCGCCGGGTAGCGCGGGGAGTCCGCGCAAAGTGTACTTGACGCATCGAGCTAACGCAGCGATTGGGGTTCGGTCAGCGGGGAGACGTCTAAGTGGTAGTCCTTGGGATTGGCGGGGTCGAAGTAGACCGGAAGTGTGGTGAGTCCGCGCCACATCAGGGCGGGGTGCGGGTCATCGTTTAAGAATCCGCTGACGAATTCATGTGTCTGAAAGGTGTCCGGATTCTGCCAGTAGCAGACTATCTGCCAGGGGTAGCTGTCATTGATCATTACGTGTCGGGACTGTCGGACATTGACGATTTGGGCTTCGATGACGTTCCCCAGGCTGACAATCCTTTTCAGGCGGCGGTGCCGCAGCACAGCGATGGTGACTGCGGGCACACCAAAGGCGAGGAATGCGATGCCTATCACCAGTAGGGGCATCCCTGCCCCGAACGAGTTGAGCAGTAACACCAACCCGACTGGGAGGAACACCGCCCCGATGGCGCCGAGAATGGCGCCTACGAGTCCAAAGGCGAAGATTATTGGGGATAGTCGAACTCTCACGAAGCCATGTTACTGCGTACACCGACATGCGCTGCGGCGTCCTTTCAGGCGTGCGGGCCGGGAGGGCCAAACCACACGTGTTTGCGGGCAGAACGACCGCAGTCAAAGCGGTGTCGCGCTTCGCCCAGCACCCAAGTCAGCGGCAGCGGTGGTTTCTCAAGTGGTATTCTTGCGGCATGATTGAGACCATTGGTGATGCCGGACGAATGGTCATTCCAAAGGCATTGCGGGACACGCTGGGGTTGCGTCCAGGCAAAGTCAATGTGGAGGCGGACGCCACCGGGTTCCGCGTCGAGGTGCCGGTGTCGGGGCAGCTTGTAGAACATGATGGGCGGCTCTATCTGCCCGATGACGCCGAAGTCCCCAGCGGCGACGAGTTGAGGGCTTTCCGCTGCTAGGTTCACGGGTGTCCGCGGTCGCCAGATTCCTTGAGGTTGTCTGAGTTTGGCGGGCAGAACAGGTAATTTCTTCCCCTTTGTGCTGTGGGAAGTGGTAGTGTGTATTTTTCCTATTCTTGCTTCCTGGAGGCTGTTGACTTGCGTGAGCCATCGAAACTGCCAGCTACGCTAGATGAGATCGAAGAGAGATTCTCGGCGTTTTTTCAGGCTAATTTCCGTCTGGCGGTGCGGTTTGTCAGCATCAATGCTGTTGGCCATCCCGATCCTGAGAGTATAAGTGCCGATGCGTTCGAACTATTTTGGGCAAAAGCGATCCAAATGAACGAACTGCCAAATCGCTCTTGGCTATTTAAGGTGCTGCGCAACAAACTTGGGGACTACTACCGCTCACAGCGCAGACACCAAACCGTACCCCTTAACCAGGCACTCCAGCAGTCCACTCAGGGTGAGTCTGTTGATACCCTGCTTGATGTGCGGCAGTGCCTCGAAAACCTGGCGGAGCAGCACCGTGAAGTGCTCGTGCTTGCATATTGGTGCGACCTGTCAGGCGAGGAAGCCTCCAAAGCGTTGGAGATCGGTGCAATGGCTTTCAGGACAAGATTGAAGCGCGCCAAGCGAGCTTTTGCGAAGCTCTACAGTAATGGTGACACGTCGGTCGTTGAGGGGGTGGACAGATGGATCGCATAGAAGAGCTACTTAGAGCAGCGAAACCCGATGACGAACATCTGTCTGCGGCCGATGATGCGTACCTGAAGAGAATTCTCGCCAAGACTCCAGCCATGCTGGCAAACAAAGACATTACGCAACGGATTGAACGGAAGTCCGTTTCTCGGAAACGGGCCAGGCAGAGAATGAGGTGGCTGGTCTCTGCAGCAGCCACCGTGCTGGTGGCTACGATTGTCGTCACCGTAGCTGGGCAGGTTCCCGCTCACGCCTACGCAGCCACCCCGCCAATGCTGAAAACGATTCAGGCGAATCATGATGTGGCAACGGTCTTGAACGACCTTTCTCAGCTATCCGCAGTTCAGCCGGATAGGTCCACTCGTAGGGAGATCGTCGAGCACGTCTGGGGGTTGGCGACGAAGGTTGACGCTCAGGGGCAGCCAGTCAGAACATCCGTGATCCAACCTGAGAAGTACGTTTACACACTAGCTGCATGGGGTGTCGCGGCGCGGGCTAGCTACGCAGATGAGCCCTACGACATTGCAGGCAGCCCCGTCGTAGATCCTGCGCTCCCAAAACCGGGAACGCTCCTTGAGCGAGATATCTACACTGAGGAAGACCAGCCCCCAGCCTTGCCGCCGCTGCCTGAGGACGCTGCCGAGTTTTCCGCGTACTTTGCAGAGAACATACCAAGCCAAGGTGAGCCAGAGAGTACCACTGCGATTAATCGTGTCGTTGCGGTGATGTACGGAAGGACTATCAATCCCCGTCAAGAAGCAGGGCTTCTGGAATACCTGGCGACAATACCTGGCTTGGAGCTGGCTGGGGAGTGCGAGGATCGCTTAAGTCGCTCCGTCTACGTGCTCCGCTCCGCAACCTGGGCCGAACAACAAGAACTGCTTCTGCTGGACGCCAATACAGGTCATATAGCAGGCTACGAGACCATTTATATCGGCACCAGCCGAACCGACATCCCCAGTCCCGCAGTGGTCAGCTATACCGCCTGGGAGTAGTCAGTGACCAGCAATTGTCACATCTGGCTGGTTGTAGACAATATGCCTTGCGAACTACGAGAGGAAAGGTTCACAAATGCATTTGAAAAGACTACGTATCTGCGTGGCGGTGCTTGCAGTGTCGTTTTGGTGTCTAACGTCTACTGAATCGGTAGCAGCAGACGACGGGAAAGAGATGATCGATCTGGCGTTGCAGGCGCGACCAGGAGGAACTGTAATCTCGCCCAACGAAGTTGTCTGGCCGGATGGAGTCAAGCTCGTGGTAGCGCCGGACACGCAACCTAACGCCACGAAGGGCGCGAAGGCAACCTCATCGTGCGCGAGTGGTAACTACTGCGCCCACGCGGGAGCCAATGGAAGCGGCAGTCGCTACGAGTACAGTGCCTGCCCGGCGACGTACTCCGTCACTACATTTCAGGTCAGCTCAGTCACAAACAGCCGAGCCGCAAAGAACATCACTGTCAAGAGGTCCACAACGACCGTCGCAAGTGTGAAACCAGGAACCACCACCAACATCACCCGGGCCTATGTAAGCCTGACCTGTTGAAACCTGTGTTTCGCTTCGGCTGGCTCTTACTCCGCTCAGTTTAGGCCACGAGCCAGTCCGTCAGACGAGCAAAAGGAACCATTTTGGTAGCCAGTGTCACATTTTCTGTCCTGCAGCAATAAACGTTTTGAGACTGACACACCGTCAGCCTCAAAACAGGTTGAGGACTTACCTCAATCGGGAAGGAAAATGGGATGACAATCATGTGTCGTCCTTCCAGTTGGGGAGGGCATGCTGAAGTGACTGAGGTGCTGGTTGCCGGGCAGGGCGTCAAATTGTCGTACCCTCTTCGGGCGGGAGCTGTGCGGGCATTGCGCGGCGTTGATATCGAAATTCGTGCTGGCGAGACTGTGGTCCTGTTCGGTGCCAGCGGCTCGGGGAAGAGCAGTTTACTGAACGTTATCGCCGGATTGGATGTCCCCTACGCGGGTTCCTTGCGGGTTGTTGGAGCGGATGTGGCGGCTCTGTCTGGTGACGAGCGTGCTCGGCTGCGGCTGGACTCGGTGGGCATGGTTTTTCAGGACAACAATTTAGTGGGTCAATTCAGCGCAGTGGAGAACGTGGAACTGATTCTGCGTTGCCAAGGAACTGCCAACGCTAAGACACGGGCAAAGGAGTTGCTTAGTCTCCTGGGAGTCGGTGACCTTGCCGACCGGCTGCCAGTTGACATGTCTGGAGGGCAGCGCCAGCGAGTTGGGATCGCCCGTGCGCTGGCAGGTGATCGCAAGCTCATCTTGTGTGATGAGCCGACCGGGGCACTGGATCAGGAGAACTCCAGGATGCTGTTTGGATTGTTGCGACAGTTGTCTCATGACAAAGGAGTGGGTGTGCTTGTCGCCACCCATGACTTGGAGGCAGAAAGATACGCGGATCGCGTCCTCACGGTGATCGACGGGGTTGTGAAGTGAGTGCCGCGACGAAGGATCGGTGGGTCTTGCGTATAGGCGCATTGCTTGCCCAATCTCGCCCATTCCGGGCATTGTTGGCAACGGTGGGCGCGGCGGCGATGCTCGTTTCCGCAACAATGTCGGGAATCGAGGCGTTGAAGCTGAGTCCACAACAAGAGTTGGCATCCTGGCTGGGACAGACCCGCGCCATGCTGGCTGCTTACGACATTCCCAGTTCCCCGCCTGGCATTCCGCTGGAGCAACCGGGTTGGGTGGGGGAAATACGTTCAGGAGCGCAACTCATCTCGGTCTGGGATGGTCAAGTTTCGGTTTCTGACCAGACCGGCGCGTTTGTCGGGGTCGCATATCGTGAATTGGACATGCCCTCTGCTGCTCTGGTCGGCAACACTGAGCTGATCGATGGGCGCTGGCCCGCTCGTCCCGCAGAATGCGTTGCAGCCGGGGAGGTAGCCGACAACGCTCATCCACCAATCGGTGAATGGAGCCTGAGCATTACAGGGCATGTCGTGCTTACCTACTTTCCTGGCGAATCTGCGCTGATATGCGCTCCAGGCACTTGGGTAGCGTGGAGAATGTCAGCAGACGAGCGCTCGGCTGCGGGAGTCGGGCTGATGCCGAGTTGGTACTTCGCGGGGGACCGCGCCGCTGTGATGGCTACGCTCAACGTGCTACCAGCCAGGAGCGACTTTCCACCGGTCACCACTCAGGTGGAAGACGATTTTGGGCGTCCCGACCGAATAAACTCGCAGAAGTTCCTCGGCGAACGGCTGCCGTTCGTGGTCGTTCCCTTCGCGCTCGCGTTGGTCTTAGCCGGGCTGTTGGGGCGCTGGGGAGGCGAAGTCGCCAGGGCGCTTTCCCGTTCTGGCGTGCCGGAACGCCCGATGCGTAAAGCGATGCTGACCACTGCCTGGCTCTGGTCAGCAGTAGCTGGTCTGATAGGCGGTTTAGCTGGATCACTGGTCGGGCTGGCTTTAAGGCCCGCACTTTCAGCGCTCAATGGCGGTGTGCCCTTATCGCCTTGGTTGATTCGTTGGCCAGACGCGGCCCTCCTGGCAGGCATGAGCGGACTTGGGGCGGCGATTGGTTTCCTTGGCTCTGCCGTGGTCAGCGGAAAGCAACTTCGGCAACGGGATCAAATTCCCACCCCGCTCAACCCCCGACTATTGCTGATCTTAGCTGTGGCGTCGGTCGCGATGATTGGGATCGCCGGTTGGGTGGCGCTGGCCTCAGCTGGGCGGTTGTCCTGGATGGTGGCGGCAACGGTAATCATGTCAGCAGCCATGTCCGCTCTGGCGATACCAGTGCTGGCCGAAACAGGTAGGCGCGTGTACAAGCGCCCGATCTCAGGAATGACTCTGGGCGGTCGCATACTCGTCGAGAACCAGGCTCGCTGGGGAAAGCTCACTGCTGTGGTGACCTGCCTAGTCGGATTGGTGGTCTCGCTGTTTATGCTGGCATCCTCCAGCGTCGCCGGGCAGCTTGCGCTCACCGCATCCAAAGTTCCTGCCGGAAGCGCACTTATCGAAACGCTCGACCCGGAGGGAAACAAACTGCCAAACGACGTATTGGCGCGGTTCGAGACTGACCTCGGCATCTCCAATCCCGTTGCGTTAACGGAACTGGACGCGGTGGTAGAAGACTGGGGAGTCATAAGTGCGTTCGAGTCGCTCGCTGACGCGAAAGCAGTTCTCGGTGACCTTGGCTCCGCTGAAGACACATTGCGGCAAGGCGGGTTGGTGGTGATCGGAACTGGAGTCGGGCGGTCTGAGGCGAGCGTGGACGTCGGTGGCGATTTGGCGTCAATGCGCATTGAGACGATCAAGCCGGCGCCTGCTAGCCGGTTTGACACGGGAGCGGGGTTCGCTGTGCGAAGCGCTCTGCACGAACCGATTAAGAGCGCAGACGTGCTGCGAACGTGGAACTTGTATCGCGGCCTAAACGCCGATCAGGACGCCGCCGTAAGGGCCTGGGCCACAGACAGCGGAATGGGGGCATTTCAAGTGCTGGGATTCCGCCCACCGGCAGGGTTCATGTTTCCCGCTTGGATCGTTGTGTCGCTGGCTGGGTTCGGACTGCTCATGACTCCGCTGCTAGCCTCGGCGCTAGGTAAGGAAGCCCGTATCCTGCGTCCGCTCGCGGCAAATCTGAGCAGCATCGGCGTTCCAGCTAAATGGATTCGGCAGAGCCTGAAAACCTTGGCTGTGGCAGTCCTCGCCCCGGCGCTCACGCTTGCAATCGTCGGAGCTGTCGGCGTGACAGCGGAGTTGTCAGTGTTGTACCCGAGTGCTTTCGATGTCGTCGGCGTCCCTTGGTGGATGTTGGCAGTCTTCGCCTGCTGCCTCATTGCCGCTGGGTATCTGGGCGTCAGCTCTGCAGCTAGGCGTCTGTACCATCGGGAAACGCAGGTTACTGTGTGAGGACATCGAGTCGGCATAGTGGTGTTGTGTCGGCTTTGATGAGCTCCGAAGTCCTGACTTGCTGCGCGGCTGGCCCTAATTCTATCGTCATCCGTGTGAATTGCCTCATGGTTGAGTTGTTATCTAACTGTTACCTTGGGTGGGCACGGAAAGTTGGCGACGAGACTTGACGGGGTTGGCCTGCATGGTTACTGTTAGTTAACACGGATAGCGGAGAAGTTCACAGAAGAACTGATAGAGAAACCTGGTAACTTAGAGCGAAAAGTAGCGGTGGTGGAAGCTCGCCTTTCAGCGCAGAGCGCGAAACTTTCTGCTTCTTGCCTTGTCACAGGGTGTTTCGTCAGCAGACGATGTGTCCTCAAGGGCCGTTCGAGTGTGATAAAAACGTAATGTTAAGGAGTTGATACCCAATGCGTGCTGTTATTTTCGAGAAGCAGGGCAGCTTGGCCCTGATAGATCGTCCCGAACCTGAGGTGGGGCCGAAGGGCGTGCTCATCAAACCGGCAGCCGTTGGCATGTGCGGCACTGACATTCACGTCTTCGACGGTGAATTTGAGGGCACCGTTTATCCGCTCGTGCCCGGACACGAAGCCACCGGCGAAGTCATCGAAGTGGGTTCGGAGGTCAAGACGCTCAAGCCGGGAGACCATGTGGCGGTGAATCCGGCCACCACCTGCGGCGAGTGTGAATTCTGCCTGAACGGGCGCAGCAACCTCTGCCGGGAGTGGAACGGACTCGGCGTGGTGGCTTCAGACGGCGCCTGCCAGGAATACTTCGTCGCCCCGCTGGCCAATTGCTACCGGCTGCGCCCGGAGACCGACCTCTGCAAAGCGGCGCTGATCGAGCCGCTGGCCTGCGCGATTCGCGGCTACGACCTGCTGCCGCGCCGGATGGGCGAGCATTACCTGGTCTACGGGTCGGGGACGATGGGCTTGATGATGGCCCAGTTGGCGCCACGGGCCGGAGCCGCCTCGGTGACCGTCGTAGACACCAATCCAGAACGGTTGAAGACCGCCGCCGAACTGGGCATTGCGAATTATCACACCAGCGCAAACGACGCCTCCCGCGAAAAGTGGGATGTGGTCATCGACTGCACCGGCAATATCAAGGCGATTGAAGACGGCCTGGGCCGGGTCAAGGCTGGCGGCACCTTCCAAAACTTCGGCGTCGCCCCCGCCGAGGAATTCGCCAACTATTCGCCGTTCCGGGTCTACCGCGACGAGATTACGGTCACCGGCACGATGGCCGTGCTCAACTCCTTTGGCCGCGCCGTTGAAATGTACGAGGCCGGGGCGATCAACCCTGATCCGATGATCTCCCACTCCTTCACCCTGGACGATTACGCACTCGCCCTCGACATGTTCCGCACGGGCAAAGGCCGCAAGCTGCAGATACGCCCCAACGACACCGAATCACGGGTGTTCAACTCCTAAGAGATTCCCGCAAAGCCTAAGCGCCGCCGCGCCCGCGATTCAACCGGTCGGCCATTCGGTTAGCCGCTTGGGTTGGCGGTGCCCCAGCGGAACACTTCCGCAAGACCCCGGTGGGCCGCGAGACAAGACTGCCCATCACCGTGCCGCCCGCAAACGAACTTAGCAAAGGAAGAGTATGCCCGATCAGAAGACTGCCGCCGCCGAGCGGGCGAATGCCGCCCAGGCTGCCGGACCAGCCAAGACGAGCGCCAGGCGTTGGCTCAAGCCTGCCGTAGCTGTCGTGGCAGTGGCGGCTGTGTTGGCGGCGATGTTCCTTAATACGAAATTCATCGCCAATGAAAACCTGGAGCAATACACCGGCAAGCAATTCAGCGCCGAAGAATTTGCCGCCGCAAACTTCGAGCCGGTGGTTCTCCCGGGCATTCTGGAGAAGGCCCAACCCGCCGCCGAGCTATATGCGGCGATCAAGGAAGATTTGGACGCAGCCGGGGAGGCATTCGGCGGTCGGGACGGCTCGTCAGCTTGGGCGTTCCCAGTCAGCTTCACCGGCGTGGCAGGGGATGTCAACACTGTGAACGGGCGGATGGAAGTGCAGATAGCGGGCATCCCAGCCGATCTTAAAGTGCTGGTCCAAATGGGGCCGCCGGTGATCGGCTCGGCCCTGCGCGATGTTACCGGGACGATCAGCTTCGGGATGTTCCTGAACCAGACCGAATTCCAACACGCTGGCCAGGCGCTCAATGACGTGGTGCGGGCAAATCTGCTGCAGGATTTCAAAGCAGCCGAGTTGAAAGGGAAGACCATCAGCGTGGTGGGCGCTTTCCAAGGCGACCAGGCCACCTCAAGATGGCTGGTCACCCCGGTCCAGATCACGGTGGAAGGCTGAGCCATGACATTGGCGTCCACCAAGGACAAGATTGTGCTTTCCGCACGGGGGATCACCAAGAATTACGGCGGCATCCGGGCGCTCAAAGGCGTGGACTTCGATATCCGCGCGGGCAAAGTCACCACGCTTTTCGGAGAGAACGGCGCGGGCAAATCAACGTTGATGAAAATTATGTCCGGGGTCGAGCGCCGCTCTGCGGGCAAATTGCTGCTCAATGGCGAAGAGGTCTGGTTCAACTCCACGAACGAGGCGGAGGACGCCGGGATTGCGATCATCCACCAAGAGTTGAACCTGGCCCCGAATATGACGGTCAGGGACAATATCTTCCTTGGCCGTGAAATGCGCGACAAAGTGGGCGGAATCGATTACAAGGCGCAGGCGCGGGTCGTCCGCGAACTGATGGAGCGCCTGGAGGGCGATATCGAGCCTTCAGCGATGGTGGCTGACCTGCGCTTGGGGCAGCAGCAGATCGTGGAGATCGCCGGGGCGCTGCTGGCAAAGGCCCGCATCTTGATCATGGACGAGCCGACATCGGCGCTCTCCGCGCCCGAGGTGGAAGTGCTCTTCCGCGTCATTGACGAGTTGACCAACGACGGCGTTGCCATCGTCTACATCTCGCACCACCTGGAAGAGGCGTTGCACATCACTGACTACGCCGTGGTCTTCCGCGACGGCGAGATGGTGGCCCAGGCCCCGGTCGAGGACATCGACATGGCCTGGGTGATTGAGCGCATGGTGGGCCGTGCGGTGGACGACACCTCCCGGCTGGAGAACGGGCCATCCGGCAGCGAAGCCCTGCTCAGCGTGGAGCATGTCGTGGTCCCCGATCCGCTCACCGCCGGGCGGAATGTCGTTGACGACGTGTCGCTCGAAGTCCATGCCGGTGAATTGGTCTGCATCTATGGGCTGATGGGGGCCGGGCGCACCGAATTGATGGAGACGATAGCCGGACGGATGGAGCTGGCTGGCGGGAGGATCGCGCTGCGCGGGCAAGACCTCGCCAAGATGACGATCCGGCAGCGTGTCGAGCAAGGCTTGTGCTTGGTTCCAGAAGATAGGCAGCGCGACGGATTGGTGCAAGCCCTTTCCATCGGGCGGAATATGGTGCTCGCCTCAATCAAAGCTTTCACCAAGCGCGGCTTTTTGCAGCTCAAGACGGAGGCTGCGCGGATTGAGCGCGGGCAAGCGGAGACCCTGATCAAAATGGGTTCCGCCAAAGATTTGATCGGCTCATTGTCAGGCGGCAACCAGCAGAAAGTGGTCATCTCCAAGATTCTGCTGACCGATCCGCAAGTTTTGATCCTCGACGAGCCTACCCGAGGCATAGACGTCGGGGCGAAGGCGGAAATCTTCAACCTGCTGGTCAAGCAGGCCGAGGCTGGTCTCGGGGTTCTCTATGTGACCAGCGAAATCAGCGAGGCTTTGCAGTATTCGCATCGCATCATCGTCATGTCTCGCGGACGCATCGTGCGCGAATTCATCTCTAAGTCTGCCACCCGTGACGAAGTTATGGCTGCGTCTGGTGAAAACACAGCGGTCTTGGAAGACCGGGAATAGGAGTTCAGATGAGCTTAACCAATGTGACTGCGGATGGTCGGCGCAAGCTGGACTGGGGCGGCATCCTCATTGAGGGACGGTCGCTGATAGCGCTGGTCCTGATCATCGTCCTTTTCTCTTCGCTGTCGCCCAATTATCTGACGGTGGAGACTCTCATCGTGATGACCCGGCATGTGGCGATCAACGCGGTCATCGCCCTGGGGATGCTGCTGGTCATCCTCACCGGAGGCATCGACCTGTCAGTAGGCTCTACCGTCGGCCTGTCCGGCGTGGTCGCAGGCGGCCTGCTGCAGGGGTTCAACATCTCCTTCCTGGACACGACAGCGTACCCCGCGCTCTGGGTGGTGGTCGCGATTTCATTGGGGATTGGAACCTTGGTGGGGTGGTGCAATGGCATCTTGGTCACCCGTTTCAAAGTGGCGCCATTCGTCGCCACGCTGGGCATGATGTACGTGGCCCGCGGCTCAGCGATGCTGATTTCCGATGGCAAGACCTTCTCCCACCTCAACGGCTCCCCCGAACTGGGCAATCAAGGTTTTCGCGACATCGGCCTGGGACAGTTCCTCGGATTGCCCACCGGGATCTGGATCATGGTCGGAGTCGCTATCATCGCTTACGTCCTGCTGGCGCGGACCCCGTTTGGCCGGTGGCTGTACGCGGTCGGCGGCAATGCCAGGGCTGCGGAGCTGTCCGGCGTGCCGGTCAAAAAAGTCGAGGCGAGAGTTTATGTGTTGTGCGGCTTCGCCTCCGCAGTGGTAGGGCTGATCATCGCATCAGAGATTTCCGCCGCTGCCCCCCAAACTGGTGAAAGTTATGAGTTGAACGCCATCGCTGCGGTGGTCATCGGCGGCGCGGCCTTGTCCGGAGGACGAGGCTCTGTGCGCGGCACCTTGATCGGCGCGTTCGTGATCGGGTTCCTGTCCGACGGGTTAGTCATTGTCGGCGTTTCCGAATTTTGGCAACGTGTGATCAAAGGCCTCGTCATCATCGCCGCTGTCGCTCTGGATCAGTTCCAGCAGGGACTCAAGCGGCGGCCGGCGG